>JAZNRM010000345.1:0-4307 GCA_045590695.1 Methanobrevibacter sp. | reverse complement strand
GATTTTATTTTTAATATTTTTTGATATTCTATATTAAATATATAGAATATTTATTTTTATTTTTCCATATTCCATTCGCACTGAATTATCAAATCTTATTTTTTCATGTAATTAAAGAATTTTCTCAATTTTTTTATAGGTCTTACAGATCTCATCTATTCAATGTTTAAGAATACCTCTTCAATCTCGCTTCCTTCCATTAATTCAATTGCTATTTCTTCACCTATTTCATGAACTTCTTTCCAAGAATCATGTATTCATTGGCTTCCCCAGTTATTTAATCAATGTATCCATATTTAAATTACGAGGACATTCAATGAATATGTTAATTTTAAATTTGGATAAAGTAAGTTCATTGTCATAATTTCACTCCCTTTTTATCAACTATACTTTTCTTATTTAATAAATTCTATTAATTATTACCTTTTTTTATTAAAAATTAAATACTTAAATTGACAAATTATTATTTATATTATTTTTTTAGTAGGGGGTGAAAATTATTGGAGAATAAACATATTATAATACTTATTTTAATAATCTCATTAGCTTTCATACTTGCATTCATTGGTTTATCTATAGCAAGCAGTGATTCTGTTTCACATCCTGATATTAATGCAAGTTCTGAAATGGATTCTAATAATGAAACAACATCTTCTATCAGTAGTACAAGTTCAGATGATTCCAGCACTTCTGACTCGGATGATGAAGAGGATACTAGCTTGTATGATTATGATACTTATGATGATAGTTCTGATTATGACACTTATGAGGATACTTATGATTATGATACTTATGATGATAGTTCTGATTATGATACCTATGAAGAAGATTATGATTATACTTATGAAGATGAATACTAATTAAAAAACGGAGGAATAAAAATGGCGTTTTGTCCAAATTGTGGAAAGGAAATTGATGAAAACGATCAATTCTGTAAAGGTTGTGGTTCTAAAATCAAACCTGATGGGGACTTGGATTTAGAACACACTGAAACTAGTACTGTAAATTCTAATAATAAAACAGAATCTGCAACAGCAGATAATAAATTAGTCTTAATACCTTTGGTTTTAGGAATAATTGGAGTAATCGTCGGACTTGCTGAAGGTTTAAGTTGTCCAATGTTATTTGGATGGATAAATATTATGACTGAAATGGTCATTGCTGTTGTGGGTGGATGTCTCGGTATATACTTATTTAAGTTCAAAAAAGAATATCTTATTGCAGGTATCCAATTTATAATAACTGGTATAATAATGACCTTTTTAATTGGAAATATGGCATTAATCGGTTGTATAATCTTTATAATTGCAGGAATATTGGCTATTTTCTTAACTAAAAAATATAATATTGATAATAAAGTATTATTGGCGTTACCTGTATTTACAATTATTTTAATGTTTTTAGTTGCATTATTGATGGTAGGTGTAGGTGATTATAATCAAAGCCAGCTTGCTGACCAAGTAAGCATTAGCAATGTTCAAAACACTATTGCATATTCATATGGTTATTATGATGGTGATCTTAAAGGAGACATCTATTTTGACACTAGTTTAGATTATGTGTCTATGGAAGTAGAGTTCCTTGATGCAAATGGCAAGGTTTTGGATACAACTTATGCCCTTATGGATACTACTGTGGAAGCAGGCAAAACTTATCAGTTTGATGCATTCTATATGAAAGAAGAAAAACCGTATAAAGCGCAAATTTCATTAAAGAATGATATGGAAGATGAACCGTTTTATGTGCAAAATGTTACTTTAGCTTAAATGGAAGTGTTTTATTTGCTTCTATTTTAGCAAAACTATTTATAGGGATGTTAATTATGGTTATATTTTGTCCTAAATGTGGAGAAAAAAATGGTGAAGGTGCAAAGTTTTGTAAAAAATGTGGTGTGGAGTTGGATGCTCAGGATTCTACAAAATCTTCCGTTGTCTCTGATGCTCAAGGTTCTTCAATATTTACAAGTGAGCATAAAGATCAGTCAAAATCCAGAAAAAATATTATAATAATTGCTATTGTTGCTATCATATGTTTAGCAGCTATTGCAGGGGCTATGCTCTACTTCAATGGTGGTTTATTTAACGATAAAGAGCCAATTCATATTGTTAACACTACTTTTTCTACTGGTCATTCACTTGATTCAAAAACATATTGTACAATTAATGTAGGCTCAAATCACACAGATGAAAATGTCACTGTAGATATTTTATACAGTCGTGATGGTACTGATTTGAATGATGGGGATAAAAGTGTAAAAACTGTTGATGTAAAGGGGGATATTGTTTGTGAAAGTAAAGATTCATATGATTTATATCCTAGCCATGCAATTGTAACCCTTTATGATGATGAGGGAAATAAATTAGACAGTGCAGATATCTCTTTAAATACTGATGACAGTACTCAAGTAGCTGTTGGAAATGGAACTGTAACTGCAAAATCAATTACTACTGCTCAGCATTCTGCATCTTAACAGAATTATTGAGGAATTAATAACATTTTTATTAAAATATTAG
Organism: Methanobrevibacter sp.; assembly: GCA_045590695.1. GTDB lineage: Archaea > Methanobacteriota > Methanobacteria > Methanobacteriales > Methanobacteriaceae > Methanobrevibacter. The sequence continues at coordinate 1,794 of JAZNRM010000345.1, read as the reverse complement.
TTTTAAACTAATATTTTCTTTTTTTCTTTTTTTAAAAACATTTATAAGCACCTTCAACAATATTACTATTAGAAGTAAAGGGAGGGACATTTATGAACTGTCCTTTTTGTGGAGAATACGTAACTAACGGAGACTTGATCTGCCCACATTGTGGAGCTGATTTAAGCTCCTACTACGATGAGTACGAAGGTGAATTTGACGAAGAAAACCAAGATGACAATGACATATGGTTAATGGGGGGATAATATGAAATGTCCATTCTGTGGAGAAAATGTAACCAATAGGGACTTAACCTGCCCACATTGCGGAGCGGATTTAAGATCCTTTGATGACGAATGTCCTTTTTGTGGTGTGCTTATAGATAGTTCTGAAATTCTTTGCCCTAATTGTGGGGTTAATATATACGAGTATTGGTATGGTGAACGCTAATGGATAGGAAAGACATTATTATCCTAATTCTCTCACTCATAATAATAGCGTTTCTAGCTATTGGTGCCTATAATCAAGCTAGAGAAGAGCAGATAATATACCACACTGTAAACATAACAGACACATTTTCACTGGATGTTCCAATATCTGACAATGTGACAAAGACACAAGTGAGTCCTCATATGCATATTGTGAATGATTCCCAAAACAATATTGAAATCACATCATTCAATATGGGAAATGAATCCACACTGGACCTGATAGGGGATGGATCCCAATATCTATACACTCAGGAATCATATAAGTTGGGTGCTGAACAGATTAGCTTGTCCAACCATACTGTATGGTACAATAGCAAGGACAGCAATTACATTGCATTCTTCTCTCCAGAGAACACAAATGACAATGTAATCATTGTATGCAAGGACAATGAAACCATGGCTCGTATGATCAGCACAGTCAAATATTGATTTTTTTCACTATTTTTATAATATTATAATCAAATTAAAATATTGTATGAACTTGAAATATTAAAATAAGGCTGTAAAATTATAATTAAATTAAACTAACTAATTTAAATACTTGTTTCAACAAATTAAGATTAAACAATAATTTGTTGGAGGTGTTAAGGCAGTATTTCATATTTATGATTGCATTTTCAAGAATATCTTTGACACCTATCCTCAAGGGATATTGGACATTATCAATGATGTGATTGCAGAGAATTTCCCCGAGCTGATTCTGGATTTTTATCCAAAGGCTTTTTGGAACACTTTTCCCCAAGAGATTCTTAATGCATGTCCTGATGATTTAATGAAAAGCGATTTATTCAGATTCAATTTCAAGCAGAAACTGGAAACTGAATTTTTCACAAAAGATGGAAAAAGGTTTATTCCGGACTGTCCCTTTGACACTTTCGAGGATTTGGTCATTGGCCTTGAGTTCCAGTCATCAAGATTGGATTATAAAAGAAAAACAGTGTTTTACGAATATCAGGCCAATTTACATTTTAAGCATAAGAAAGATGTACGAATGGTTGTTTTTAGCACGGTTCACAATAATCACAAACTTTTTAGGCATAGAGTAGGTCCTTGTGAAGAGTTTACTATGCTTATAATATCGTTAAAGGCTTTAAATCAAAAACAAACTTTAAATAATAGTTTATATAAAATAAGAAACAAGTTTAGGTTGTCAGATAAGGAAAAGGCTTTGTTTTTAATGAGTCCTGCAATGGAAAGGGAAAATAGGGTCGATACTTTAAAAGAAACTATTCGTCTAACACAATTGATTGAATCTGTTGATTCTCAAGAGAAGAATGATATGTTGAGGATTCAATTAAATTTTGCTGATGAGTGGTTTAAATAT
>JAZNRM010000344.1:0-3636 GCA_045590695.1 Methanobrevibacter sp. | reverse complement strand
GAAAATTTTGATATATCAGCTGCAAAGGCGAAATTAGAAAAAAGTCTTAAACATAATTTCTATTATGCTGGCAGAGAGTGGCCATATAAAAATGTAAAACCTAGGATTATTGCGGAGAATTTTATGGTGGATAATAATACTAAAGGCGATATTATAGATTATAAATTTTTTTGTTTCAATGGTGATGTTAAATTTTTATATGTATCACAAGGATTAGAAGATCATGAAACTGCTAGCATAAGTTTTCTGACCCTTGATTGGGAAAAAGAAAAATTTAAACGTTTAGATTATAAAGATTTTCAGACTTTACCTAGTAAACCTGTAAATTTTGAAAAAATGATTGAGTTATCAAAGGTTTTATGTAAGGATATCCCTTTTATTAGAGTTGATTTTTATGAAATAAATGAAAAGATATATTTTTCAGAGTTGACCTTTTTCCCAGCAGGAGGAATGATACCTTTTGAGCCTAAGGAATATGATGGTATTTTGGGTGATTTGATAGAGTTGCCAATAAATAATTAAGTATTATTAATTAATGTTTAGTTATTTAATGATTAGTTTAATTAATTCATATGTTAATTAAAAACTATGTAAAGGAGGTTTAATTTGTCTCAACAAGCGCAAGAACTCTTTGAGAATTTTGACCAATTAACTCCATCAGAGTTCTTTAGAAAAAATAAACAGATGTTAGGATTTTCCGGTAAAATCAGATCTTTAACTATTGTTTTTCACGAATTGATTACAAACAGTTTTGACGCTGCTGAAGAAGCAGGAATCTTGCCGGAAATTAGAATTGATTTAAAGCAACTCGGAAAAGAGCATTATCTTTTAAGACATTCCGATAATGGTCCGGGTATTCCTGAGGAATTTGTAACTCAAGTATACTGTCAGATGTTTGCTGGTTCCAAATTTAGAAACATCCAATCAAGAGGACAACAAGGTTTAGGTTGTAGTGGTTGTGTACTTTTATCCCAGATGACCACTGGTGAGTCAACCCATGTAATTTCCGGATGGAAAGAGGATGGTGAACTTAAAGGTGTCAAAATGGAATTTAAAATGGATGTAAAAAACAATGTTGGAGATATCATTAAAACTGAGCATTTCACTCCAGAAAGCACTGGTGTTTGTATCCAACTCCATTTTAAAGAAGTGTCCTATTCATTAGCTGAACAAGGTGCATTTGAGTACATTCGTAGAACCATGATTGCTAACCCTCATGCAAAAATTACCTTTAGAGATCCTAAAGGACATAAATACATCTTTAAAAGAGCTGCAGAAATTGTTCCAGTCTTGCCTAAAGAAGTATTGCCTCACCCTAAAGGTGTAACTGCTGATGATATTACTCACATTGCAAAAACCACTGATAAGAGAAACTTCAAGAGCATGTTGACTACCAACTTGTCAAGAATGTCCTCCAAGAAGATCAAAGAGCTTCAGGACCTTACTGGTATTGACATGAAAAAACGTCCAAAAAGCATGACTTGGGCTGAAGCGGAAGCTATTGTAGAAGCATTCGGAAAAATGAAATTCATGGCTCCTCCTACCTCTGGTCTTATTCCAATTGGTGAAGAGCAAATTGAAAAGGGTATGAAATTAATATTGAAACCTGAATTCATCACTACAATTACAAGAGCTCCTGTTACCTATAAAGGTGGTGTAGCATTCATTGTAGAAGCAGGTATCGCTTATGGTGGAGATGCTGGTAGAATTGTAAATGAGCAAAGGAAATCTGAAATCTTAAGATTTGCAAACAGAGTTCCATTGACTTTTGACGCAGGAAGCTGTGCTATTACAGAAGCATTGAAATCCATTGATTGGAGAAGATACGGTCTTAGAGACTTGGATAACACTCCACTTACATTGTTTGTAAACATTATTTCCACTCAAGTTCCTTACTTATCCACTGGTAAGCAAAGTATTGCACCGGAACCTGAAATTGTTCATGAAATCAGACAAGCTACCATGAAAATAGCAAGAAAGCTTCAAAGACATATCAGATCCAAAAAAGCTGAAAAGGAAAAAGCTATGAGATCTAAAATATTTGAAGACTATGTTCCTGTTATCATTGAAGAGGCAGCAGCACTTGCTGAAACCGGCGTTCCTGATTATAAACCTGTTCTAGCTAAGGTTACAAGAAGAGCATTAGCAGAATTGATGGGAGAAAAGGTTGAAGAAGAGATAGAAGAGGAAGATTACGTAGATTCCTTACTTGAAGAGCTTGACGAATTCGGTCATGTTGTAGACAAGGAACATTCAAGTCGTAAGGACAGAGTCCAAGAATCTGATTTGGATGAAGCGTTCATAGATGATGAGAAACCTAAAAAGAAAAAATCTAAAAAAACTGGACAGTCTACATTGTTTGACTCAGAAGACTTGGAGGAATGATTAGATGGCTGAAGAAACTACTACTCATAAACATACTCATAAAGAGCAAAGAAGACAATATACTTTCAATAAACTCAAAGCTTTTGGTGAAGAAATTATAGAGGATGTTGAAAAAGAGAAAGTACCTACCTTAAGAATTCCTTCCAGAGGTACTGGGAATATTGTTTATGATCCAGATAAACGCTATTACATTCTTGGAGACAGATTCGGTAAAAGGTCTCTTGGAAATGTAAAGCAAATCAGAAAATTAGGGCAAATGGTCTATGTTGCTAATTTCTGTAAAGATTTAGTATTAAGAGACAAGACTGCAACTATCAGGGAAATGTACTATATCTCAGAAGGTTGGGGAATTGAATTCAATAACCAACAGGAATCCAACATTGTTGGTGAGGACTTGGAAGTTGCATTAGGTGCTACTCGTGAAGATTTAGGATTAATGCCTGAAGAAGACGGTGCATCTGTTTATGGTGACATTACCTTGCTTGATGGTGAATTTGAAATCAATGCTGCAAGAGCAGGTAAATCAGGTTATACCATTTCACCAACTATTGACCAAGTTGAATTGTTGGATTGCGGTGCTGACTTTGTACTTGCAGTGGAAACCATGGGGATGTTCCACAGGTTAGTTCAAGAGGATGCTCATAACAGATTCAATTGTTTGATTGTAGGTCTTAAAGGTCAAGCAGCTCGTGCTACAAGAAGATTTATCAAAAGGGTTAATGAAGAATTAGGCCTTCCAGTTTATATCTGTAACGACGGAGACCCTTGGGGATTCCACATCGGACAGGTAATTATTTCCGGAAGTGCAAAGTTAGCTCACGTAAATCATGATTTAGCTACTCCTGATGCTAAGTTTTTAGGAGTAACTGCAACTGATATCATTGAATATGACCTTCCAACAGATCCATTGAAAGATATCGATGTATTAAGATTGAAAGAGCTTTCAAAAGACCCAAGGTACCAAACTGAGTTCTGGCAAACCGAGATTAAGAAAATGCTTAAGATTGGTAAAAAAGCAGAACAGCAATCTTTCTCCAAATATGGTCTTGAATATGTAGTACATACATATTTCCCAGAGAAATTAAGACAATTTGGACAATTATAATAAATTAATTTTTTAATTAATTTATTTTTTCTTTTTTTATTATTTTTATTTTTGAACCAAACTTTGGATTTTTACTATTTTTACTATTTTTTCGATATTTTCCAAAACCTTTATATACTAGAAAGTTCAACATTAGTATAGGTATA
>JAZNRM010000343.1:0-4072 GCA_045590695.1 Methanobrevibacter sp. | reverse complement strand
ATCACTTACTTCAATACCTAATGAAACAAGCTTGTCCCTGATTTCATCAGATAAATCGTATTTCTTTTCAGCTCTTAATTTTTGACGAACATCAGCAATTATATTCAATAATTCCTCTTCATCACCACTGGTTTCATCATCATTTGCAAAGAAATCAATACCTAATATTTGACTGATATCTGCAAACCAGTGCTTAATAGCTAAAAGATCATCAATGATTATCTTACCTTCATTCAAATCCTTATTAGATTTCTTGATGAATGAGAAGATAGCCGCAATAGCTTTAGGAGTGCTGAAGTCATCATCCATACTATTGAAGAACTCAGTAACTCCTTCATTTAACACATCATAAGAAGATTGGTAGTAGTCGAAGTTAAGCAATTCTTCGAAAAGCTCATTTTCCGCTAAGTCCGCTAAATAAGCAATATCATCAGAAACATTGCCTTTTTCAAACGCTTCATTAATCTTCTCATCAATAGCTTGAACATAATTCTTGATTTTAGCCACATTTCTTTCAGCTTGATGCAAACTCACTTCACTAAAGTCTATAGGGCTTCTGTAATGGGTTGCAAGAACAAATAATCTGAATGTTTCACCGGAATATTCCTTCAATAAATCTCTAATGGTAATGAAGTTACCTAAAGATTTAGACATCTTTTCACCAGAAACATTCAAGAAACCGGTATGCATCCAGTATTGAACTAAAGGTTCCTTGCCTGAAACAGCTTCCATTTGAGCAATCTCAGAGTCGTGGTGAGGGAATATTAAATCAAGGCCTCCACCGTGAATGTCATATTGAGGTCCAAAGTACTTTTCAGTGATTGCAGTGTCTTCAATATGCCAGCCAGGTCTTCCTTTACCCCATGGGGAATCCCATACTGGTTCACCTGCAAACTCTTCTGCTTCCCTGTTTTTCCATAAGGCAAAATCATTAGGGCTTTTTTTAGAACTATCAATATCAATCCTATGAGTTTCAAGCTCTTCAATCTTACGATTAGCCAATTTTCCATAATCCTTAAACTTAGCAACTTCAAAGTAAACTCCAGTTTCAGTTACATATGCAAATCCCTTATCAATCAATCTTTGGATTTGGTCTAAAATCTCTTCCATGTGGTCTGTAGCTCTTGCAAAATAGTTTACGCTTTTGACATTTAAAGCAGCCATATCTTCAATAAATCTCTTTTCAAATTTCTTTGCAAGCAACTTGGAGTCTACATCACTTTCTTTTGCTCTGTTAATGATCTTATCATCAATATCTGTAATATTTTGTAAGTAGAATACAGAATATCCTTTAAATTCCAAATATCTTTTAATGGTATCAAAGGAAATGTATGTTCTTCCATGACCAATATGCGCATCATCATATACTGTAGGGCCACAGACAAAGAGTTTGATCTTATCTTCAAATAATGTATTCAACTCTTCCTTTTCCCTTGACATAGTACTATAAATTTCCATTATATCTCCTTAAAACATTGTTATAATATAAAATAAGTTAAATAGACTATTTATAGTTATAATATCATGATTATCTAAAAAATAACTATCAAATAGTCTAGTGTTAATCATAAAAATAATAATTAGTAGAAAATGCCACTAATCTATAATAAATGTGCTTCAGAACCTAAACATGCTTTACAGTCTGCAGGCATGTGTCCTTTTTCCTTATGGATTTGACAAATGACATCTTCTGTTTTGATTCTTTTACAGATGAAACAAGTACGTGGAATAATATCTAATTTAGTTGCAGTTCCTTCATTTAAGTCATTTGCAAAATCTTGAATCAATGCTTTTACATCTTCATTGAACTCAATGCCGCTACCTCTTTTATCAGTTAAATACTGAGAAACAGCAGGTTGTGTAATATCCATTAATTCAGATATCTTTTTTTGTTTCATTCCTAATTTCAATAAATCTTTTGCTAATTCAGATCTAATAGCCGGTATGATATACCATACTACCATTTCACAAGGTGGTTTCATAAAAATCCTCCTAAGTTAAAAATTATTCTTCTTCATCAATATAATTATTCAATTTATAAAATAATTTCCCATCACCCTTAAATACTTCTTCAAGTTCAGAGCCATGGTCAAATTCAACATGGTCAATATCATGGAACTTGCTTAAAACATTGATCCTATTTTCAAGCTCTTCCTGACGTTCAAAGAGCAAGTCAATAGCTGATGAAACAGGGTCTGGAAACTCGTGCTCTAAATCCAAAACACATTTACGGTCTTCATGAATAATCCTGCTCGGTACACCAACTGCAGTGGCTCCTCTTGGAACATCCTGCAATACTACAGCTCCAGCTCCAACTTTTGAGGAACATCCTAATGTAATGTTTCCTAGAACCTTTGCTCCAGAACCAATTACAACTGCATCTTCAACAGTAGGGTGTCTTTTACCCTTACTTAAACTTGTACCTCCAAGAACTACTCCTTGGTATATTAAAACATCATTTCCAACAATAGCGGTTTCACCTATTACAATACCCATTCCATGGTCAATAAAGACTCTTTTACCTATTTGAGCCCCAGGGTGAATTTCTATGCCAGTCAAGAATCTGGATATTTGAGAGAAAAATCTTCCCCAAAATGGCAAACTATGAGTCCAAAGCCAATGGTTTATCCTATGAAAAATTATAGCCCATATTCCAGGATAACAAAGCAGAATCTCTAGACTGCTCCTTGCTGCAGGGTCTCTAGCTTTTGCAGCTTGTAAATCTTGTTTTAAGTCATCAAACATAAATTCACCATATTATAAAAAGTAAAACTTAACTATTGTTAATATATTATAATATTTGTACCTACTTTAATATAAATTTAACATTTGTTATAATAACAAAGTTATATTATTATTTTTTAATATATAAACTATTTCAATTATTATTAAAAAATAGTTTTGGAAATATATGGAAATTCTAAAAAAATGAAAAAATAAAAAAATAAAAAAATGAAAAAATGAAAAAATGAGAAATAATAAAATTATTTCTTCAAAAAAACTAAATCAAGCTCCTAAAAGCATTTAGTTAGATGGGAAAATGGAATCATCATATGCATCGTATAATTCCTTAAATACCCATTCAGTAGACAAGTATCTTTCACCAGTATCAGGTAAAATAACTACAATGGTCTTACCTTTATTTTCAGGACGTTTAGCAAGTTCTAAACCAGCGAAAGTAGCTGCACCTGAAGAAATACCAGAGAAAATACCTTCTTCACGAGCTAATTTCAATAAAGTAGATCCAGCATCTTCATCTTTTACTGGAATGACTTCATCAATTAAATCAATATCAAGAACATCTGGTACAAAACCTGGTCCGATACCTTGGATTTTGTGAGGTCCTTTTACTCCTTTACCAAGAGTTTGAGAAGTTTCAGGTTCGACAGCAACTGCTTTAAATTCAGGTTTTTGTTCTTTAATGTATTGTGCAATACCTGTTATAGTTCCACCAGTTCCTGCAGCAGATACAACAATATCCACTTTACCGTCAGTATCTCTGTAGATTTCAGGACCAGTAGTCAATCTGTGAATTTCAGAGTTAGCTAGGTTCTCAAATTGTTGTGGCATAAATGAATTTGGAGTATTTTCAACTAATTCCTTAGCTTTTGCAATAGCTCCACCCATACCTTCACTACCTGGTGTTAAGACGATATCAGCACCAAATACAGCAAGCAATTTCCTTCTTTCAATGGACATTGTTTCAGGCATGGTTAAAATTAACTTATAACCTTTTGCAGCTGCTACAAAAGAAAGACCAATACCAGTGTTACCACTTGTAGGCTCAATAATTACTGAATCCTCATTAAGTAATCCTTCTTTTTCTGCAGTTTCAATTAAGTTCACTGCAATACGATCTTTTACACTGCTTACTGGATTGAAAGATTCAACTTTTACAAGCACATCTGCTTCCAATCCTTCTGTTAATCTATTTAATCTTACAAGAGGTGTATTTCCAATAGCTTCTGTAATATCATTAGCTATACCTCTTTTCAATTCAGGAATGTTTACCATAATTATCACATCATAAAATTTAATTTGTAAAAAATTTTTTAAAACTTTATTATTAAAG
>JAZNRM010000342.1:0-3599 GCA_045590695.1 Methanobrevibacter sp. | reverse complement strand
TCCAGGATTAGGTCAAGCATATGCTTGAGATATTAAGAAAGGTATTATCTTTTTCATAATATTTTTAGTCATCATATCATTATACATGTTCTTATTAAATAAGTACTTGCCTTTCAACATCATTGAATTGATTTTCGGTCTTTATGCTGCTTACGATGCATATCAAATGGCAAAAGCTTCAATATCTTTTTTTCTAAAAGATTTTATCTTTAAAAATTAATTTTTTTATTATTTTTTTTAAATCTTTTTTTAGCATTTCTTATTTTATCTATTTCTTTATGAAACTTAATTATACAGAGTATCATAATTAATAAACTCTTTCTTCACATTTACATTGTCAACATCCACTCTCTCACGGTAAATGCACTTGCCGGAATCCAAATGGGTTCTGTATACTTCAAATATTGCATAATCCGCTTTTTCATCCAAATGCACTTGGTATGGTACAGCCCCAAGATAGCAAGTTCCCACATAGTTGCTGTCATTATACAGCACTTCCCCATTTTTTGAGTAGAAGATAACATTTATGGCATGAGTTCCATAGCTTATCTGATTGTATGTAATCTCGTATCCTTCTTCTGTAGAAACCTTTGAATCATACTGGCTTGAATGAATGTATCTGGTGATTTTCAAATCATCTACGATGACTGAGCTAGCCATGGAATTAGTGACTGCAGGTACAACAACTGTTGCCATAACTATTATTGCAAGAACAATCATAATTCCTGCAAGGCAATATTTTCCGCTGTTGTCATTTTCAGAGCTAGCATTTTGGCTGCTGGATCCACTTCCTCCGAAACTGCCTGGATAGTATCCTCCAATATCGGAATCATCATAGTTTCTTCCATACATCTTCTCTGTATCGCTAGCTCCATAGTGATAGTCTGCATTCTGCATGAAAAAGTCATCGTCACCTATCATGAGTTTCCCCCATTCATTCTTTTGTATAATTCTATTTTTATAATGAGTATTTATTTTTTTATATTTTCAATCGTTACAAGAATTTAATGAAGTTTTAAAAAAAGAGAGGTAAATAAATTGATTTACCTAATGAATATCGAATATATCCTGTAATTCTGGTGAACAATAAATCGCTTTAGTTAAGAAGGCTGCAATCAAATCCTCACCAGATTTGCCTTCATCAAGATGTTGAACCATTTGATAAATGAATGTTGAATCAGGAAAAACTTTCCTTTCGAGCTCATCGAAATCGACTCCTTCTACGCTTAAGTTATCAACCAATGCAACCTTGGCAGTACATGCTTCAAGTATATGTTCGTTTTCAACAGTCTCCATTGTTAGGCCAAGCTTTTCCAATTCTTTTGTCACTTTCTCAATTATTTGCAACATTTCATCACCTTATTGATTAATTTTTTTCAAATTTTTCTTATGCGAAATCCTTTCTTATATCGGTATTTAAAAAAGAAAAAAGAGGATAAAAAAAATAAAAGAATTACATGTATAATGATGCAGGTGCTGTATTTGCCTCTTCTTCCTCATTAGCCAATTCGTCTAAAGGTTTATGGAAAGTGCCGAATCCAACAATCTTTTCCTTATTTATGGAAATGGAAAAAACAGGGCCCTTTTCTAAATCCACTACCATAAAATCAATAAAATCATCACTTTCACCAATGATTCTGCATGGTTCAAGCATTTTTCCTTCTTCAAGCATGACTCTAACCATCTCTTCTGCAGGAATCTCTTCCACACCTTCAATCTCTAACCTGTAACTCTTTACTTTTCCTTCAATTTCTGCTACTTTTTCACTAAAATTCATAAGAATTGCCTCCAATTATTTAGATAAATACAATAAAATATTATACAATAAAATCATTGATACAAAGCCTTGCTCATTCCAGCATTGTCGCCTTCAGATTCTTCTTCTTTATCTGGCTTATGCAAAATGGATAATCCGCAAATCTGTTCCTTTTTTATGCTGAGAGAAAAGGTAGGCCCTTCTCTTTTATAAAACATGAAATCCAAGTATTCGTCGTTTTCACCAATGATTTTGCCAGGGCCCAAATATCCTTGATCATTTAGCATGAGCATAATCATATCTTCCAATTTGCATTCCTCTTCCTTTTTCTCTGTTACATGATATTTGTCTAAATCTCCTTGCATTTCCTTTATTTTTTCACTTATTTTCATTGTCTTACCTTCAATGTTTTTTTAATTCTTATTTCTACTACATTAATAGGATACATATTAAACGATTACAGGGTTTAATCAAAATAGGTTTTTAAAGATGATATTATTAGGTGTGACTTAATAACTCAACAATCCTAAAATAAATAGGTGATCCTTATTTTAGAATTTCCCATTTTCCATCATGGTTTTAAAAATAGAACTGTTTTGTCCAAAGCAATTGAAAATAGGACAAACAGATATTCTGGAAACTCCAGATTTCAAGTCATAATTATTTATAACATCATCAACCATATCACCCATGCAAATCATCCCTTCACTCTCAAAAAGTATAAGGGCATGGTCACATATAAAGCTTTGGTTTTTTAATGATTTTTTAAAAAAAGATTAAATAATATTTCTTATTAAAATAAGTTTATAAGAAATTAATTTACCTTAAAGGGGACAATCATATGATGGAGATTCATTGCAAGGACTGTGGAAGCAATAAGTTTGCCAGAAAGGAAGAGATGTACATTTGTACTGGCTGTGGCAGAGAGTATTCCGCATTTGAGGTTATAGAGCTTACAGATGATGTGATATCTGACCAAAAGACTTTCGAATCAAAAAAAGGTTCCATAACTGAAAAGACCAAGGATTTCCATCCTAAAAAACCCTTAAGCTATTATGAATCAGCTTTAAAAAGAAATCCAGAGGATTATAATGCTCAATTGAATATAATTTATTTAAGTGCTGAAAAGGCTAAAGTCACTGAAATAATCCCATATATTAGAAAAATGATTAATACATCTCCTAAAATATTAAAGTCAATAAAGGACAGTCATTTAACTGAAGAGAAGGAAATGGAAGCGATTTGGGAAGTGGGTGGCGTATTTCAGATAACTGCAGTCACCTTTAAGAATTTAGGGGATTCGAATACAAGAAAAATGGCCAATGATGCCTATGCACAAAGAGTCAATAAGGAATGGTATCTTCGTATTCTCGAATTGACTAAGCTGTTTTTCACTTTCGGTGACGATTTGGAAAGGATTTTCAATGGAAAGTATGAGGAATTGTCTATAAATTCCTATAAAACTGGAATTTGGTATTATCTGGATATAATCAAGCTTGCTGACGATCAGGATGTTCATATAAAGAAGATAAGGCATTATGAAGAGAAAATAAGATTGGTTGAACCGGATTTTGAGTCCAAATTGGATCTTAAAGTTGGTAAGAACAAGGAGTCCTTCTTTGGAAGATTATTGTCTAGGAAATAGCATTACTTTTTTTATTTTTTACAATTATTTTTATTTCCTTTTTCTTTTCTTAACTTTCGTAAAATGAATATATAGAGAAATTAACTAATTATAAATCTTATTTTTATTTTTTAAGCATATTTAATTGTTTTTTTAAGAAAATACGATGTAAGTAAGTACTTGCATTCGAAAATACTTATATAAGCCATTTACTAAATA
>JAZNRM010000341.1:0-5022 GCA_045590695.1 Methanobrevibacter sp. | reverse complement strand
AAATTAATTTAGCAAAAAGTATCATTTTATTTTAAAAATTACTTTGGCTTGCTATTAATTTGATGATTATTTTAGATTAAATACAATGAATTAAATGGTGAAAATATGGGAAATGAAGCAAAATTAGCTTTAGAAGATGGAACTGTTCTAAAAGGTGAAGCCTTTGGTTATGAAACAGTAACTGTAGGTGAGCTTGCTTTCTCAACCGGTATGTCTGGTTATACCGAAGCGCTTACTGACCCATCATTCAAAGGACAAATATTGATGTCAACTTATCCTTTGGAAGGTAACTATGGAGTCAGTGAAGAATGGTATCAATCCGATAAGGTACAGGTTGAAGGTTTTGTAGTGAGAGAAGCTTGTAAGAAATTATCCAATTTCGGTACTAAAAAGACTTTAGATGACTTCTTAAAAGAATTCAAGGTACCTGGAATTGAAGATATCGACACAAGAGACTTGACTTTGAAGATTCGTGAAAAAGGTTCTCTAAAAGCAGCACTCGCTACTGAAGAGATTGATGATGATGAGCTTGTTGCTCGTGCTCAAGAGCATAAGAGCATTATTGATTTAGATCTTGTTCCTTTAGTGTCAACTCCTGAAGTAAAGACTTTTGGAGACTTTGATAAGACTGTAGCTATTCTTGATTGCGGTGTAAAAAAGAATATCATTAATTGTTTCTTGGAAAATGATATTGGTGTTGCTTTATTCCCTTACGATACTGATTATCAAACCATTTTGGATTATGGTGTAAATGGACTTATGGTATCTCCAGGTCCTGGAAACCCAGATAGATTGACTGACACAATTGCAAATGTGGGAAAATTAATTAACAAGTTCCCAGTGTTTGGTATTTGTATGGGTCAACATGTAATTGCAAAGACATTTGGCGCTACCACTTATAAAATGAAATTTGGTCACAGGGGGGCAAATCAACCAGTAAAAGACTTGCAAACTGGAAAAGTGTTTATCACTTCCCAAAATCATGGGTTTGCTATAGATCCTGATTCATTGAAAGGAACTGATTTGGAATTGACTCAAATAAACTTAAACGATGGTACTCCAGAAGGATTCTTGCATAAGGAATTGCCTTTAAGAACTATCCAATACCACCCTGAATCCGGTCCAGGTCCAAATGATACAAGAGGCTTGTTTGAAGAATTTGGAAAAATGATTAAGGAGTATTAGGATTAGAATTTCATTGTATTTAATTGATTATATTTATTTGATTATTAAATTATTAAAATTTATAAAATTATAAAATTTTTACTTAATGTGGATTGAGAGAGGATAATATGCCTGTTGATGAGGATATTAAAAAAGTGCTTATAATTGGTTCTGGGCCTATTCAGATTGGTCAGGCTGCTGAGTTTGACTACTCTGGTTCTCAAGCTTGTAAATCACTTAGAGAAGAGGGATTGGAAACTGTTCTTGTAAACAGTAATCCTGCTACCATTCAAACTGATATGGATATGGCGGATACTATTTATACCGAACCGTTGACTGCAGAACTTGTTGCTCAGATTATTGAAAAAGAGAATATTGATGCTATTTTGCCTACTATGGGTGGACAAACCGGTTTAAACATTGCAACTGAACTTGGAAAACTTGGTCTTTTGGAAGGCATTAAGGTTATTGGTTCTGATGTTCAAACCATTGCAGATGTGGAAGACAGAGACTTGTTCGCTAACTTCATGGATAGATTGGATGAACCTATTCCTAAATGTCATGCAGTTGAATCTGTTGAAGAGGCTTTAGAGGCTGTTGAGGAAATCGGTTACCCGGTAATTGTACGTCCAGCATTTACCTTAGGAGGTACTGGTGGTGGAGTGGCTCATAATAAGGAAGAGCTTATTGAAGTTACAACTCATGGTCTTGACATGAGTTACATTAACCAAGTTTTAATCGACGAATCCGTTCTTGGATGGAAAGAAATCGAATTTGAGGTAATGAGAGATCAGAACGACACCTGTATCATTGTATGTAACATGGAAAACGTTGACCCAATGGGTATACATACAGGAGACAGTATTGTAGTCGCTCCTATACAAAACCTTAATGATGAAGTATGTCAAAGATTAAGGGATGCTTCCATCAAGATCATTAGAAACTTGGGAATCAATGGTGGGTGTAACATCCAATTTGCTTTAAATCCTGAAACCAATGAATACAAGATCATTGAAGTAAACCCTCGTGTAAGTAGAAGTAGTGCACTTGCATCTAAGGCAACAGGTTATCCAATTGCAAAGATCTCTTCAAAAGTAGCTCTTGGACTCACTTTAGATGAAATCAGAAATGACATTACCAAGGAAACTCCTGCTTCATTTGAACCTTCCATTGATTATATCGTAGTGAAAATCCCAAGATGGCCATTTGACAAGTTCAAAGGCATTGACAGAAAAATCGGAGTTCAAATGAAAGCAACCGGTGAAGTAATGGCTATTGGTAGAACCTATGAGGAAGCTATTCAAAAGGCTATTCGTTCCTTGGATATTGGCTTGCACGGATTTGAATATTTAGAATACACTGAAGACAATTTGGCAAATCCTACTGATGAAAGATTATTCCACATGTACTCTGCTATTAAGGATGGAAGAAGTGTAGAGGAACTTGCAGAAATTTCCAAAATGGATGCATTCTTCCTATACAAAATCGAAAACATAGTAGAGTTTGAAAAACAAGTAACAAAAGAAGCACTTGAAGATGAAAAATTCCTCCTTAAGGCTAAAAAATTAGGATTCTCTAACTTCACTCTTGCAAAACTCGCAGGAATTAAAGAGGAAGATGTAAAAGCACTTCTCGATAAGTTTGACATCAAGCCATCCTATAAGATGGTAGATACCTGTGCAGCAGAGTTTGAAGCAAAAACTCCATATTATTACAGCAGTTATGATAAAGGTAACGAACTTATTAAAACCGATAACAAGAAGATCTTGATTATTGGTGCTGGTCCAATTAGAATTGGACAAGGTATTGAGTTCGATTATTGTTGTGTACACTCCTCTCTCGCATTAAAAGATCAAGGAATAGAAACAATCCTTGTAAACAACAACCCTGAAACTGTAAGTACTGATTATGACATTTCAGATGAACTGTTCTTTGAACCATTAACTTTTGAAGACATTATGGGAATAATTGAACAAGTTGAGCCTGAAGGTGTAATCGTTCAATTCGGTGGTCAAACTTCAATCAACCTATCTGTCCCTCTTGCAAAAGCAGGAGTCAAGATCTTAGGTACTCCATATGAAAGCATTGACAGAGTAGAAGACAGAGAAAGATTCACTGAAGTACTTAACGATTTGAATATTCGTCAAGCTCCTTATGGTTTGGCTAATTCCTTTGATGAAGCAAGAGAAGCAGCTGAAAGAATCGGTTTCCCAGTTCTTGTTCGTCCATCATATGTTATCGGTGGAAGAGCAATGGAAATCGTTTACTGTGTAGAGGAATTGGAAGAGTATATGAAAGAAGCTGTAAAGGTTTCTCCTGAACATCCTATTCTTGTAGACAAGTTCCTTGAAGATGCTGTTGAACTCGATGTAGACCTTTTATGTGATGGTGAAGATGTATTCATTGCAGGTATTATGGAACACATCGAGGAAGCAGGTGTTCACTCTGGTGACTCTGCATGTGTAATACCTCCTCAAACAATTCCAGAACATTTGCTTGAAGTCATTAGGGAAAATACAAGAAAATTAGCTTTAGAATTAGATGTTATTGGATTGATGAACATTCAATATGCAGTTAAATTAGATGAAGAAAAAGTTTACATCATTGAAGCTAACCCAAGGGCAAGTAGAACAGTTCCATTTGTAAGTAAAGCTATTGGTGTTCCTCTTGCAAAAGTTGCAACCTCATTGATGATGGGTGCAAAACTCAAAGACTTTAATTTAACCAAAGAGATTAAAATCAATCACGTTGCTGTTAAGGAATCTGTTTTCCCATTCTTGAAATTAACAGAATCAGACAGTATCTTAGGTCCTGAAATGAAATCCACTGGTGAAAGTATTGGTATAGATGAGAACTTCGGTCTTGCTTTCTACAAGTCCCAGCTTTCAGCAGGTATGGACTTGCCTAAGGAAGGAAATCTCTTAATCAGTGTAAGGGAACAGGACCAAAAGAAAATCCAGCCAATAGCTGATAAGGCTCATGCTTTAGGATTCAACATATTTGCTACAAAAGGTACAGCTAATGCAATCTTTGATGTTCCTATTACAAGAATCAAGAAAGTTTCCCAAGGAACCCCTAACATTAAGGAAGCTATTTTGGATGGAAAGATTGATATGATCATCAACACTCCTCATGGTGAACAGGCTTCCAAAGACGGCTATACCATTAGACGTTTAGCTATTGAACTTGGAATTCCTTATGTGACCACTTTAGCAGGAGCAAGAGCTGCATTAAATGCGATTGAAGCTGTTAAAGAGAATGAATTGAAAGTCAAATCATTAAATGATCATATAGCAAATATTTAGATTTTTTACAAGTTTATTGATGGAGATTTTCTCCATTTTTCTTTCTTATTTATCTTATGTGGTGTAAAAATGCCTTTTAAAATTGATAGTGCAATAATGAAATTAGATACAGAAACCGGCAAATACGATTTAGTGGATCCGGATGGAAAGTTCAATAAAAAAGATGCTTTAATGGTAGTTGAAAGTGATGACTTCATTACTATGCAATTAGTGATTAACGCAATCATCAGAAATGATTTTAAAGCATGGAAAGAAGTTAAGTGGGACGATTCTGACAGTTTAAAAGCTATTCTTGTTAAATTAGGATATGGCAGAGAAGAAATTGTTGAATTGCTTAAGGAATTTTAATTTTTATCATTAGAAATTGTTTTATTTTCTATTAACCTATTTTCTTATTTTTATCATTTTTTAATTTAAATTTTTTTAGATATTTTTTCTATTTTTTCTTATTTTTATCATTTTAATTAAAATTTTTTAAAAAAAGAGAAAGTTCCAGCTTTAAAGCTGGAGATGTTTAAGGAACCTATTTTCCATTATGGATTTTTAGCTTCTT
>JAZNRM010000340.1:0-8008 GCA_045590695.1 Methanobrevibacter sp. | reverse complement strand
TATATATCATAATAATATATATTATATAATTTATTAAAATCATTAAGATAATGAATTTTATCTTAAATTCTTATAATATTTACCATTTTAATAAATTTAAAAAATCACATTTATTAGGAGAATCGATATGCCGTTAAAAGAGGCAGAGAAAAACTATGACTTTAAAAAGATAGAGGAAAAGGTCCAAAACTTTTGGGCAGATTCTGATATTTATGAAAAAACAAATAAATTGCGAGCGAATGGTCCACAATATTCCTTTTTAGATGGGCCTCCATATTGTAGTGGAAAAATCCATTTAGGAACTACCTGGAATAAGGTTATCAAAGACACCTTATTGCGTTACAAGTCCATGAATGGATTTTCCTTAAGAAGACAAGCTGGATGGGATACCCATGGATTGCCTATTGAACATAAGGTAGAGCAATTGTTAGGAATTGAATCCAAACAGGAAATTGAAGAAAAATACGGTATTGACAACTTTATCAACAAATGTAAGGAATTTGCAATGGAAAATAAGGTTGCAATGACTGAGCAATTCAAAAGCTTAGGAGTTTGGATGGATTGGGATAACCCTTACATGACATTGGATCCTAAATATATGGAATCAGCTTGGTGGACATTGAAGAAGACTCATGAAAAGAATCTTCTAACCCGTGACCAAAGGGTAATCAGCTGGTGTCCTCACTGTCAAACTGCACTTGCTGCAGCTGAAATTGACTATACTGAAGGAGATGACCCTTCAATTTATGTGCGTTTCCCACTTAAGGAAAAATTAATCACAGATGGAGATTATGCTGATTTGAAACAGTCTTTCCTTGTATGGACAACCACACCTTGGACACTTCCTGGAAACTTAGCTATTTGTTTAAATGAAGATTTCGATTATTCTTTCGTAAAGGTAGATGAAAGATTAAATGAAAGTGGAGAAGAAATCCTAATCATTGCAAAAGAGCTCTTGGAAACAGTTTTAGGTCCAATTGAAGTCATTCACAAAAACAAATTGCCAAATCCTAAATATGATCCTGAAGATGAAGAGTCTAAAGAAAAGAAATACATCATTGAGGAAGAGAAAGAAGTGATGTATGAAATCATCAAAACCGTAAAAGGGTCTGAACTTTTAGGTTTATCTTATGTTTATCCTTTAGCAGAACAAGTACCAAAACAATTGGAAATTGAAGCGGAAAATAGTTTAGTTCACTCCACTTTCCATGGAGACCATGTAGAGTTAGGAGAAGGTACTGGTTTTGTACACACTGCTCCTGGACACGGTCCTGAGGACTTTGAAATCGGTCAGAAAATAGGACTTCCTATACACTGTCCTGTAGATGAAGCAGGATGTTTCACTGAAGATGGTGGTATCTATGCTGAAGGCTTTACCAAAGATATGAATGACACCATTATTGCAGATTTAATTGCTCAAGATTTAATGTTTAAGAATGACACCATCACTCACAGATACGGTGTCTGTTGGAGATGTAAGACTCCTATCATTTACTTAGCTACTGAACAATGGTTCATTAAAGTGCCTGAAATCAAGGAAAAAATGTTATCTGAAATTGACAGAGTTGAATGGGTACCTAAATGGGCTGGTGAAGGAAGATTCCATGACTGGGTAGCTAACGCTAAGGACTGGACCATTTCAAGACAAAGATATTGGGGTATTCCAATACCTATTTGGATCTGTCCTGATTGTGGCCAAATCAAGGTAATCGGTTCAGTTGAAGAGCTTAAAAATGAATCAATCAATGAAATCACTGCAAGCGATGAAGATTTAGTACACAGACCTTATGTTGATGACGTATTGATTAAATGTGATTGTGGCTGCGATTCACCTATGAAACGTATTCCTGATGTATTGGATGTATGGATTGACTCAGGAGTAGCAGGTTGGGCAGCTTTATACTATCCTCGTGAAGAGGAAATGTTTAATGAATGGTATCCTTACGACTTTATTTGTGAAGGACACGACCAAACCAGAGGATGGTTCTACTCCCAATTAGGAACTGGTGTTATTGCATTGGACCAAGCTCCATATAACAAGGTTTTAATGCATGGATTTGTATTGGATGAAGAAGGTAAAAAGATGAGTAAATCCTTAGGTAATGTAGTTCAGCCTGAGGAAGTCATTGAAAAGTACGGTGCAGATGTATTGAGATTCTACCTTTTATGGGCTTGCAAGCCATGGGATGACCTTAAGTTCGTATGGGATGAATTGAACAATGTCAAAAAGATGTTCAATATCTTCTGGAACGTATATGTGTTCTCAACCACTTATATGGCTTTAGATGAATTCGACCCTGCAAAATGCATAGTTGATGGTCCTGATGCAAATGTAACTCTTAGAAATGAGGATAAATGGATATTGTCCCGTGTAAATTCACTTGCAAAAGAAGTGGGTGAAGCAATCAATGATGTGCACTTCCACTTAGCTACAAGAGCAATAAACAACTTCATACTTGAAGACTTAAGTAGATGGTATGTAAGATTGATTAGAGGAAGGACTTGGGTGGAAAGCGATGACCCAGACAAATTAGGTGCATACTATTCACTTTACACTACCCTTAATACCTTAATACATTTAATGGCTCCAATTACCCCTCACTTATCTGAAGAGGTATATGAAAACTTGGTTAAAAACTTGGATGCTGATGCTGCAGAAAGTGTTCATATGGATGATTGGATGTATGACGAATCCTTAATCGATAAGGAACTTGAAGCAAAAATGGATAATGTGAGAGATGTTATCGAAGCATCTGCAAGAGCAAGGGATGTTGCAAGATACAAGTTAAGATGGCCTGTAAGTGACATAACTGTTGTATCACAGGATGAGGAAATCTTGGAAAGCATATCCTCACTTGAAGACATTATTAAAGATCAATCTAATACAAAAGAAGTTATCACAGCTACTGAATTTGAAAACCTTACATTCATTGCAAAGCCTAATCTCAAGACCTTAGGTCCAAGACTTAAGGGTGATATGGGCATTGTACAGAAATTCTTCGCACAAGCTAAAGCTGATGGAACAGGAAATTCCATTAAGGATAGCTTGGACTCTACTGGTAAATATGTAGTAAGAGGAGAAGATAGAGAAGGCAATTTAAAGGAAATTGAACTCTCCGCTGATGATGTTCTTTATGAAACTGAGCTTCCTGATGATGTTGTAAGTGCAGAATTTACTGGAGGAAACGTATTCGTAAATACTAAAATCACTCCAGAAATCTTATCTGAAGCTATGGCTCGTGAACTTATTAGAAGAATCCAAGACATGAGAAAGGATATGGACTTGGATGTTGAGGCTAATATTGGTGTTATGGTAAATACCAATGCTGAATTCAAGGAATTGGTTGAAAAGCAGTCTGATTTAATAAGTGAAGAGGTAAGAGCTAAGTCACTTGTAATATTTGATGGTGAAGCTTGTGAAGTCTGTACACTTAAAGGTACAGAGGAAAATGTTGATGACGATATTTCCGTTGAATATTCAAAAGAATGGATTATTGAAGATAACAAAGTGATTATTTCTGTTGTTAAACTTATCTAAGGTGTTTTTATGACTTTAACAGATTCTGAAGTAAAATATATTGAAGGAATTCTCGGAAGAGAAATGAACGAATTGGAAGAGGGAATGTTGGATGTAATGTTCTCTGAGCACTGTTCATATAAAAGTAGTAGGCCAATTTTAAAGTTGTTCCCTACTGAAGGAGAAAACATAGTTTTAGGTCCTGGAGACGATGCAGGTCTTGTGTCCATTACAGATGAGTATGCTCTTGCTGTAGGTATGGAAAGTCATAATCACCCTTCAGCTATTGAACCTTACGGTGGAGCAGGTACCGGTATTGGAGGTATCTTAAGAGATATTATTTCTATGGGTGCAATGCCAATTGCACTTTTAGACAGCCTTCGTTTTGGCCCTCTTGAAGACCAAAAGTCAAGATACTTGTTTGAGCATGTTGTTGAAGGAATATCTGACTATGGTAATAGGGTAGGTGTTCCAACTGTTGCTGGTGAGATTGAATTTGATGAGTCATTCAGAACAAACCCTCTTGTAAACGTATTGTGTGCAGGGCTTGTTAAAAAAGATGAAATCGTAATGGCAGTTGCTCCAAATATTGGAGATGTATTCTTGCTTATGGGAGGAACCACTGGTAGAGATGGTATTCATGGAGTAACCTTTGCATCTGAAGAGTTAACCTCCAACTCTGAAACTGAAGACCGTCCTGCTGTGCAAGTGGCAGACCCATTCACTAAAAAGAGAGTGCTTGAAGCTTCACTTGAAATTCTCGAGAAAATCGATTGTTCCGGTGTTAAGGATTTAGGTGGAGGAGGTCTTACCTGCTGTGTATCAGAACTTGTGGACAAGTCTGGAAACGGTGCAGTTGTAGACCTTAGAGCTATTCCTCTTCGTGAAGAGGGAATGACCCCTTATGAAATTATGCTTTCAGAATCCCAAGAACGTATGATTTTTGTCATTAACCCTAAAGATGTTGAATTGGCACAGGCTATCTGTGACAAGCACGAAATTCCTTCTGCAGTGATTGGTGAAGTAACTGATGGAAATCATATGGTTGTAAAGGATTTCGATGCAGAAATTGAACTCCAAACCTTATGTGATGTTCCAACTATTCTTTTAGCAGATCCTCCTTCACTTGATAGGGAAATGAGAGAACCTGCTAAACCAACTGATTTAGTAGAAGTGGTTGACGGCCCAATAGATGAATCATTGATTAAAGTGTTGTCTTCCCCTAACATTGCAAGCAAGGAATGGGTTTACAAGCAATACGACCATGAAGTTCAAACCAGAACTGTTGTAAAACCTGGTGACGATGCAGCTGTATTGCAAATTGATGATGAAACCGCTGTTGCAATTACCGCTGATTCCAATACTATCCACACTAAACTCTCTCCATACGATGGTGGAGCAGGTAGTGTTGCGGAAGCAATCCGTAATGTGGTTTCAATGGGTGCAAAACCTTATGCTGTTGTAGACTGCTTAAACTTCGGTAATCCGGAAAATCCTGAAATCCTCTGGCAATTCAAGGAGTGCATTAAGGGAATGTCTGACATTGCAGAGAAATTCGAAGCTCCTGTAATCAGTGGAAATGTAAGTTTCTACAATGAAACCGAAGGTATTAAAATCAACCCAACCCCTGCTGTAGGAGTAATCGGTGTTGAAAAACTCTCTAATATACGAACCCTTCCATTCAAGAATGAAGGAGATAAAATCATCATTATAGGTAAAACCTATGATGAAGTTGAAGGTTCTGAATACCACAGAGCAGTACACTCTCTTGAACAAGGAGATGCTCCTAAAATCAGAATTGATGATGAATTGGCATCTGCAAACACCATTCTTGACTTGATTGAAAATGATGGCGATTATGTAAAATACCTTGAAGGGGAGGATGTACTTGCAATAACCGCTACCCACGATGTATCCGCTGGTGGAATAGCTATTGCATTGTCTGAAATGGCTATGAGTGGCAAAGTAGGATGTGAAGTGGACATTAGCAAGGTTCCAGCTGAAGAAGGCATTAGCGATAATAACTTATTGTTTTCTGAATCCCATGCAAGATTTATCATAACCGTAAGTGCAGATAAGGCAGATGAAATTATCGATTCCATTGATGTGGACGCTGCAATTATCGGTGAAGTCAAAGGAGATTCATTGGTCATTAAGAAAGATGATGAAACCATTGTGGATTTAGCTGTAGCTGACTTGGATGATGCTTATCATGGGGTCATTGAAAAATATATGGCTTAATTTATAATATTTATCATTTCTTTTTATTTTTTTTATTAGAAATTTATTTTTATTTATTTTATTCATTTATTTATTAATTTATTTTATGGACGATAATATGAAGTTTATATCAAATTTAATTCCATTGGGAGACGCTTTAGCTAAAATTGATGAGAATCAAAAGCTTATGGATACAGAAAAGATTCATTTGAAAGATTCTCAAGGCAGAGTTTTAGCTCATTCCATTTCCTCTTATCATAATTCCCCTCCATTCGACAAATCTGCTATGGATGGATATGCAGTGATTGCAGAGGATACATTTGGGGCTTCCAATAATGTCATTAAAGAATTAAAGATCATTGATAGAATTGGAGCAGGTGACTTTTCAGATAAAACCCTTTCTAATGGTGAAGCTATTGTAATCGCAACTGGTGCACCTATTCCAAATGGTGCAAATGCTGTTTTAATGAAGGAATTCACTTATGAAGATGGTGACAATCTAGAAATCCATTCACAAGTTACTCCTGGCGAAAACGTTTCCCCAAAGGCTGAAGACATTGCTGAAGGAGATGAATTGTTAGGTGAAAATGTTTTAATAAGACCACAAGAGATGGGTTTGATAGCTTCAGCAGGACACAGTGAAGTTGAAGTTTATAAGAAGCCAAGAGTCAAATTGCTGATAACTGGAAATGAATTGGTGGAACCTTCTCCAGAGATTGACAAAGCTAAAATCATCAATTCCAATCAGTTTACCATTGCAGCATTGATTAGAAGTGCTGGAGCTATTGTAGATATAGAACATGGTGCAGATGATTTTGAAGCTGTCAAGGAAGCTATTGATAAGGCAAGCAAGGAATATGATGTAGTGATTACAACTGGCGGTACTGCTATCAGTAAAGGTGATGTGGTTATTGAAGCGGTTGAGGAATTAGGTGAAGTTCTCTTCCACGGTGTTGCGATGAGGCCAGGAAAGCCTGTTGGTGCAGGTATTGTTAATGGAACCCAAGTGTTTATGCTTTCTGGTCAGCCTGTAGCTGCTATGGGTCAATTTGATATAATTGCAAGACATTACATATTTAAAATGCAAGGGCTCGATTTTTCCCATAAAGTGATTAATAGGGTATCTAAAACCAAGATACCGTCCTCTCTTGGAAGAACAGATTATATTCGTGCAGTAGCTGATGACAATGGCGTTCATCATGTCTTAAATAGAGGTTCAGGTATAATTAGGTCTATGGTAGAGGCAAATTGTTACATTATCATTGATGAAAACCATGAAGGAATTGAAAAAGGAGACGAAGTTGATTTGATCTTCTTTAATGATATGGCTTGGCCTACACTTTAAATTATTGTTTTGAAAAAAAAGAATTTGATAAGAAATTTTAAATTCTTATCTACTATTTTTATTATTTTTTATTTAATTATTTTATTTTTAACGACTTCTTCTTCCTAATCTATAGAATAGGTAGTATCCGAATAAGTCATTGTGTCTGCTGTTCATTGTTCCTTGTGAATATCCATTTCTATATCCTTGGTCGTAAGCATATGATTCTGCATATTCACTTTGCTCTTCAATATAATCATCTTGCATTTGATTTAATTTATCATCAAATTTCTCTTTAGTGAAATTGGATTTAGGGCTGTAAGAAACGATCTTCTTCATTGTATCATTAACATCATTTCCATCATAGCTCAATGCATAGAATGTCTTGTTTGATTCAAAGTAGAGATAAGTCACATCATGATTGCAAATGCTTCTATGGCTATAATATGCAACTGCATGATGGCCGTCAATTTCCATCTCTTCAACGTCATAAAGCTCATCAAGAGTAGATTCGTATCCATAATTGTTTCTAAGGGACTTGTCATCTTCCAAAGCTACAAGTCCAAATGTGAATACATTTGTCTTAACATAATTTCCTCCTGAGTCACTTCCTCCCCCAAACTCTGGCGGGATCTGAAAATTGGTGTTATATACAGTTATATTCACCCAATCTGAAGTGTCAACATCACTTTTTTCAGCACTTGTTGCACTAATGGCTAAAAGTGCTATAATCCCAATTACACATATTAAAAAAATAATTTTTTTATCCATATTTAATTCTATTTTTCTCATGTTTTTTAAAAATTTCTTTTTAAATTTTTATGTGTTGCTTTTAAATAATTTTTTCAATTACCCAAACCAGATACTTTTTTATATTATTCTTTAAAAATATATTCATAAAATATTAAATGGTGATATTGTGATTGAAAATAAAGAAAAGATTTATG
>JAZNRM010000339.1:0-2683 GCA_045590695.1 Methanobrevibacter sp. | reverse complement strand
TTTTAAATAAAAGAAAATATATATTTTCAAAATAAAAATGGGTTTTAGAGGAATTATATGCCAAGCAGTGAAAATCAAAATCAGGAAAATGTTGATAATAATGAAAATAACACCATTAGACCTGAGATTGGAATTGAAATAGATGGGATATCCTTAAATTACAAGTTCTTTGAAACCTTGGAATCATTGTCAAAAACATATTCCCAAAGAAAGACTGCAAAGGAATTGAAAGTGTCTCACTCCGTGCTTAACAGAAGAATCAAAAATGCAGAAGACAAGCTTGGTGAGAAACTGGTCATTACCGTAGGTTCCGGTTCTGAATTAAGCGAAAAGGGATATGAACTATTAGACCTTTACTACAAATACAAAAACCGATTGGAAGATAGAGAAGAGATCATAATCGCTGGAGGACATATCATTACAGGTCTTCTACAGGCAATTAGCTATGACTTGCCGTTTAAGACATTAATTTACAGCAGTGATGACGAAAGCGCATATGAACTTGCAAAACAGGATTTGGTAGACATTTTAGCATTGGATGACCCATTGCTTGCTTTTGAAAATGACTTGAACTTTACGGCTATTGCATATGACCATCTAGTCCTAATATCCCCAAATCATGGAAAGACAATTGAAAGAATCTCTGATTTGGAAGGATTGAAATTCATTGGAGTCAAGGGAAGTGCTCAAAGGCTAGCATGGAGCACCTTAAGACAGGAAAACATTAATTTCACTATTGAAAGGGAAGTTAAATCACAATTCGATGCATTCAAGATCGTTAGAAACTCTGATGAATACTACACATTTTTAAATGCAAGCTACTTCAATGGAAATGAAATATTGAAAAATGAAACCCGTCACGTAATAAGTTTGGTTCAAATCAATGACACAAAGGACGACATTTATAATTTAATTGAATATTTGCTCTTTGATGGACAAACAAAAATAGGAGAACAAGGATTTATACCTATGAAACCTTGGAAAACTAGATAAAATTCTTTAAAAAAGATAAATAAAAAAAGAAAGAAATAATTTTCAATACTAAGCATACTGAAAAAGTTTTGGTCCAGGTTTTGCACCCCGAAGGGGTGGAAAAGCTGGTCTATTTAATTAAATCAGAATCAGATTGGTCTAACCATTGATTTACTATTTTTACAGCACAATAATTACCGCACATTGTACAGGTGTCCTCTTCTTCAGGAGGTCTTTCATCTCTTTTTGCACGTGCAGCTTCCGGGAACATTGCGCATTCGTATTGAGCTTCCCAATCTAATCTTTTTCTTGCTTCAGCCATAGCCAAGTCTTGTGAACCATCGATTTGACCGCTTGCCAAGTCACCGGCATATGCACCGATTCTAGTTGCAATTACACCTTCTTTTACATCTTCAGGAGATGGTAAAGCCAAGTGTTCTGCAGGAGTTACATAACAGATGAAGTCTGCTCCAGCTTTTGCAGAAGATGCTGCACCGATTGCAGATACAATGTGGTCATAACCAGGTGCTACATCACATACAATAGGTCCTAACATATAGAAAGGAGCATTGGAACACATTTTCTTTTGAATCATTACATTGGTTGGAATCTCATTGATAGGAATGTGACCTGGACCTTCAATCATACATTGCACACCAGCATCACGGGATCTGTCAATCAATTCTCCTAAAATAATCAATTCTTGGATTTGAGCCCTATCGGTAGAGTCTGCAATGGAACCTGCTCTCATACCATTTGCAAGGGAAAGAACCACATCATGTTCCATTGCAATTTCCAATACATAATCAAAGTTAGAGTATAATGGATTTTCCTTTTCATTTTCTACAATCCAACCGGACATGAATGATCCTCCACGGGATACAAGTCCAGTTACACGGCCTTGTCTTTTAAGTCTTGTCAATGTTTCAATGTTGATACTACTGTGAACAGCCATGAAGTCAATACCGTCTTTTGCTTGCTTTTCAATGGTATTGAATAAGTCATCTTCATCCATGTAAATTACAGAACCATGTTCTCTAATGCTTTCAATAGCTGCTTGGTACACAGGTACGGAACCTACAGGCAGTGGGGACATGTCTAAAACTCTGTTTCTTATTACGTCCAAGTCTCCACCGATACTCAATTCCATCAAACAGTCAGCACCATGATTAATTGCAATCTGTGCTTTATATACTTCTTCATCAAAGTTTACAATGTCTGTAGAGGTTCCTACAGTAGCATTTACTTTTGTTCTAAGTCCTGCACCAATACCTGCTGCTTCAATGTCTCTGTTTACATTGGAAGGAATTACAATGGTACCGTTAGCAACAGACCTTAAAATAAAATCTTCGCTAACTCCTTCAATCTTAGCAACATGCTTCATTTCTTCTGTCAATATGCCCTTTTTTGCATCACTAATTTGTGTCATTAATATATCTCCCCATATTTTGATTATGCTAGATTATTATAAAATCAATATTCTTGAGAATCCTTTATTTTCTTTAAATCATGTTGAGGAATCGCTAAATTTAAATTCAAATATATTTTACTTAAATAAAGTTTAATTTAATTCTATTTGATTTGATTTTATAATTTTATTTAATTATTTTATCCAATATAAAGATATCTATTTTATAAGGCGGTTATTTGCAAAATAAAGCACTTATAAGTCTTTTTTATCAAATACCTTTGATATATATCAAATGTATTT
>JAZNRM010000338.1:0-2451 GCA_045590695.1 Methanobrevibacter sp. | reverse complement strand
AAAAATCATAACTATTAAAAAAATAAAGAATAGAAAATAAGAGAAAACTCTTATTTTAAAAAAATTTATTCTTCAAATGGTTGTGGCAATGCACAAGCATCGTTTCCTTTAGCTAAGTAGCCATATACTAAAGCTGCAAGGATAGCACCTACAATAGGGCCAACTAAATAAATTGGGAAGAATCCCCAAAGGTTTGCTCCACCAAGTAAGGTGTCCATTAAGTATGGGCCAAAGGTACGTGCTGGGTTAATGGATGCACCAGTGAATGCACCAAGTACAATGATTACAGCTGCTACAGTCATACCAATGGAAATACCTGCAACACCAGGGTCTGCTTTTTTATCCACAGCAACACCCATTACAACAAGCATCAAGAAGAAAGTACCGATACATTCAGCAATCATTGCTGGAATATATCCTACACTCAAACCAGGAGCGGTAGCACCTAATCCTCCGATTGTTACAGCAGGAGCGCCTAAACATACGAATAATAATAAACTTCCTAAAACTGCACCAATAGCTTGAGCTACAATGTAGTAAACACTATCAATCAATGAAATGTTTTTGCTGACAAGCAATCCAATTGTTACAGCAGGATTTAAATGTGCACCTGAAATTTTTCCAAATAAGTAAATACATGCCATTACAGTTAATCCGAATGCAAGTCCAATAGCTAACCAGTCTCCTAAACCACCAAGGAGCCCAATACCAGCTGCACCATGATTAACACCATCATCAATAAGTAAAGTTACAACTGCAGATCCAGTACCGAAGAACACTAGGAAAAAGGTACCGATAAGCTCTGCAATGAATTTTTTAGTAATATTACATGAAGCCATAATTTCTCTCCATAATAAAATAATCTTACATTAATTAAGTTTGAAGTTTTTAAAAAAAATAAAGATAAAATAAAGAATTGATCTTTAAATTATCCAATTAAACTAATCTATACAGATTCTTTCCATTGACAGTACTCGTGTTTTGCATCAATCATACAGGAAGCACAGTTTTTACATCCTCTTACAGGGGAACCAGGAACTTCTTTGTTAAGTGCAATGATGTTGGTCATCATTGTAGCGGTTACAGGTTCAGGAGTAAGTAAACATGGGTAGTCTGCAAGTCTCATTAATGAGGAGAATCTTACTGTAATACCACAAGCAGGATAGGTGTATCTTTGTGGGTTCATAAGTACTTCATTGTGAGTGATTGCTCCTAAGTCAACAGCAAATCCGTTAACTTTAGGTACGAGATCGATTTTTGCACTGCTTCTTGCTTTTCTTGCAGCGCTAATGTAAGTGGAACCTCTGTGAATCATGTCCATAAAGTCACAGTTGTGCAATTCTGCAGCTGCGCCTCTGGTAGGATATTGTTGTACATAGTTGTGGAATCTTTTGGTTAATAAGTCTACAACCATAGCAGAGTTGAATCCGTCTAATTCAAGTATGTATTCGGTTGCACATGCAGTTGCACCGGTTGCTAAGTTCAAGACTTGTGATGGGTGCATGAATTTGCCTACATTGTCTCTTAAGGAAGCTTCCATTACTTTAGCAGTTGCTTGAATAATAGCTAAGGTTACGTCATCCTTACACATGTTGTAACTTGCTTGACCAATGTGGTGACCTATATCACCTACACAGTATGCAGGTACAGTTACAATGTTACCATAGTGTACACCATCATCCATAGCTGCTTTTACAACAGATCTCATTTCTTTTTTGTATCCTTCCATGAATGCTCTTACATCAAAGGAGGAGTGTCCTGCATCATCCATCAATTTTCCTTGAGCTTCTACAGGTTCTTTGTAAATCATTTGCATTGATTCAACTTCTTTTGCAGCTGCTTCTGCAGCAGATGCACCATTTTCAATAGCATGAGCAAATGAGTCACCAATACCGTAGGAAGTGTTCATACCCCATGATTTTGCAGAAAGAATAGCTTGCTTGTGCATTACAGGAATATGAATGGTTTTCAAGATTTGGTTTACTACATTGGAAGTACTTCCTGGCATTAAAGCGAAGTCCACTACACAGGTAGGTCCATAGAATCCACCGTAACGACGTACAGATTCTTTTGTAATCAATGTTTCACTGTCAGCAATAGCTTGGATAAATGTAGCCAAGCTGTCTGCGAAGTCACCATCTTCCTCACATAAGATTTCAAGAATAGGAGGAGTTTGGTAATGTTCAATAAATGGATCGTCTTCCGGTCTGATGGTTTCAGTTACAGAAGTCAATACTTTATAATGGCTTTCTACAGATTTTTTGTGAAGATCAATTACAGATTTTGCTTGGCCGTCTGCACAGGTCATGCCTGCTACAGCGTCTGCATATGGTTTTGCATCGGTAATCTTAAAGTCTTTGTATCTATTTGCACTAATTACATCAACATCTGCTTGAAGGGCAGCTACTGATTCATTAATCATTTTTTCATATAATTCATTCATTCTAACAC
>JAZNRM010000337.1:0-4495 GCA_045590695.1 Methanobrevibacter sp. | reverse complement strand
GAGAATTAAAAATAAATAATTTTCAAAAATTCGAAATATCTAAGATGTGTTATTATGTCACGCCAAAAATTCATCAGAGACAGTATCCATGGAAACTTGCCATTAACTGAATTTGAAGTGGAAGTGCTGGATTACCCACAACTCCAACGATTAAGAAGAGTAAAGCAATTGGGATTCATTTCATTGATCTATCCTGGAGCTAACCACTCCCGTTTTGAGCATTGCATTGGTACAATGCATCTTGCATCAAAGCTTGCTGAACAATTGGAATTGGATGAGCATGACAAGGAACTGGTTAGGATGGCCGGATTGTTGCACGATGCAGGACACGGGCCATTTTCACATGTTTCAGAAGCTGTTTTTGATGTTCCTCATGAAGAGCTAACAGGTTTTATAGTGACAAAAACCAGCTTGGCAGACAAGCTTTCTGAAAAATTCAACACTCAGGAAATCGTTGACATAATAAACGGTAAAGGCAGATTAGGCCCTATCATCTCTGGAGAATTGGATATGGATCGTATGGATTACCTCATTAGGGATTCCCACTATACTGGAGTGGCTTACGGAGTAATCGATACTGAACGTATAATAAGCAACTTAAAGCTAAAGAGAGAATTGATATTGGACATCAAAGGGGTTCAAGCTGCAGAAGCAGCACTTACAGCCCGTTATCTAATGTATCCAAGTGTTTATCAGCACCACACTACAAGAATCATCAATGCAATGTTTAGAAGATGCCTAAGGCATATGATAAGCCAGGACATTGTCAATCCTAATGAAATGTACAAATACGATGATTCAGACATGATAAGCATGTGCAGAAGCTCTGAAGGATTTTCAAGAGACATTATGGAAAGAATTGACAACAGGCAGCTATTGAAGGTAGCTAAATCAGAACCTGTTAACGGATTTGAAAATCCAGAGCAAATATTTAAAATCGAAAAGGAAAAACTGGCAAAGGCTGAAGAGGAAATCAGTGAAGACTTCGGTTTGGATAGAAATTATGTAATTCTAAATGTATCCGAATATCCAAGCTTTGATGAGATGAAAACATGGGTTTCCTTTGGAGAAAACCTTTATCACCTAAATGAAATTTCAAGCATTGTAGGTGCATTAAGCAGTGCAAGATTCAATTCAGCAGATATTGCACTTTATGTACCTAAGGAAGATATGGAAAAATTAAATAGGTTAAAATTAGACAATTACATTGATTTGCCAGAAAGAGTTAATAAATTTGATACAATTCATTTTGAACAATCTACATTGTTTTAAATTAAAATTATAAAATTATAAATTAATTATTTTTAAGAGAGGAAAACATGATAGTAATAGCTATTACAGGTGCTAGCGGAGTAATCTATGGAGTGGAACTGCTTAAGGCATTGAAAGAACTGAATATTGAAACCGGATTATTAATTAGTGATCCTGCTAAGATAGTGATTAAATATGAGCTGGAAGACTATGACTTAGATGAGATAAAATCATTGGCAGACCATTTCTTTGAAGCAAATGAAATAGATTCATCAATAAACAGCGGTTCATTCAAATTCGATTCACTGGTAATAATTCCTTGCTCCATGAAAACAGTCTCTGCAATAGCTAATGGCTATGCATCCAATTCCATTACCCGTGTAGCAGATGTTGCATTAAAGGAAAGAAGAGACCTTGTTTTAGTGCCAAGGGAAACTCCATTAAGAAGTGCTCATCTTGAAAATATGCTTAGAATATCTAAAGAGGGAGGTATAATATTACCTGCAATGCCTGCATTCTATCATAATCCTGAAAGCATAAATGACATTACTGATTTTATAGTTGGAAAAGTATTGGATGTATTGAAAATAGATAATGAAATGTTTAAAAGATGGGAAAAGCCATAATGCCCCCATAATCTCTTGAGTGGAAATATGATTAATGACTTCGATTTTTTAACAACATGTGACATTTCAGGATTTTTAAAGGAAGAAATCCGTTCCATCCTAATCTATAAATCTGATGTTAAGGATTCAGACATTGTTTTAGACATCAATTGTGGTGTTGGAGAGATATCTTCAGAATTTTCCAATCTTGCCCAAAAGGTATATGCAATTGATGAAAGCCCACAAGCTATTACAATAAGTCAAGAGAATATTAAAAAACATGGAAATATCGATAATGCAGAATTGATGAATGAAGAGGGATTATCTGCAATTAAAAAAATAGAGAATTTTGATATTGCAATCCTACATGCTAAAAATAATAATTACAATGAAATTATAGATATTGTCCATGAAAAAATCAATTCTAAAGGAAGAATGCTATTTTTAACCAATTTCCTTGACATTGAAGTGAACATAGTCAATAAATTGGATGAATTGAATTACAATCCACAAATCACTCATGTAAACATCTCAAAAGGACAGCTATTGTATAAGGGAATAAAAATGGAAAGTCAAGATCCAATGACTATCATTTTTGCTAAAAAAAGATAATTATAAAAAAACTATAAAAAGAAATTTTATTGATATTATTCTAAATCTTCAAGATCTTCTTTTCTGTTGAAGTTTCTAAAGTCATCTTCAAAGAGAACCTTATTGTCAACTTCTATAAAACAAGGATTTTTCAAGCCTTTAATGTATGATTTTACATACAAGTTATCTTCTTTTAAAAGCTCATCAATCTTATTCAAATTCTCTTTTTTATATATTGCATGCAATGGCTCAGAGTTTGCTATTTTCATGTCAACAGTCATTTCACTTGCATCATCAAAGTTAAATTCATCATTGCCCCTGAACTTGTCCTTATTTGACTTGATATGAAATGGAATGATTGCATCCACATCAGATTCCAAGTTTTCTTCCAATAGATTGAATATAGTTTCTATAAAACCTTCACTGATAAAAGGGGAATCGCAAGGCAAAACAAGTGCATAATCTGTTTTTATGTTCTTGAGTCCAGTCATGATTCCTGATATTGGACCTTTTTCCTTGATTTCATCTTCTACAAAGGATAAAGAATAATCAAAATTGTCTTCAATTTTGCCTTCACAATACTGGTTAAGTAAGGATTGATAATTAGCTATCCTTTCAGCATCATTTAAAACAATTACAGCATCATTTATTTTATAGTTTAATCTTTCAAGTATGTGTAAAATCATAGGTTTCTCTTGAATAATCATAGACCCCTTATCCTGACCCATTCTTCTACTCTTTCCTCCTGATAAAACTATGCAAGAATACAATTTTTGACCATTCATAAAAATCATCTTTAAAATAAAAGTAAAAAATTAAAAAAAGAAAAGTGTTGATTAATTGAGCATATCAATTAACCATAATTAATAAATCTATTCATTTACATGGACATCAGCTTCGCTGTCAAATGGATTGGTACGGATAGCGAGTGAAATCATGTAAGGATAGTATTTCTTAAGGTATTTTAAATAGTAAACCCATTCATATACCAATTTAGTGTAAACTCTCTTCATGTCACCGTTTAAATGATTGAAATCAGCATCTTTAATGTCTGAGAATTCACCTCTGCGGGAAAGCTCTTCATCCAAATGCAATAAAGCAAGCAAGAGTGAGGAGAATTCATCTTTCTCTAAAAGATTAGGGTTGTTGATGAGGTTTACTAAAAATTCTCTCTTTTCCATAAGAATTGAATGAATGTTTGTCAAGAACTCCTCTCTTTCTTCTGGCGGAATATCCGCTTTGAAGTCAAGACCGTTTTCTTTCAATTCCTTCATCTTATTGTCGAAATCCTTTTCTTCCCAGTTCCTGATATCCTTTAGGTTTTCAGTATTGATCTTGTTCTTATTGACTTTGCTGAGTTCAGCTAAAAGATCATTTCCAATTTCTGAGAAGAAAGTACCCATAAGCATATCTATTTTCTCTAAAATAGCTTCATGTTCCTTTTTGCCCATTATGCCTTCAAGCAGGAACGCGACAATCAATATGTCAATTGGAATGAAACCTATATGTTTCCAAA
Organism: Methanobrevibacter sp.; assembly: GCA_045590695.1. Taxonomy (GTDB): domain Archaea; phylum Methanobacteriota; class Methanobacteria; order Methanobacteriales; family Methanobacteriaceae; genus Methanobrevibacter. The sequence continues at coordinate 532 of JAZNRM010000337.1, read as the reverse complement.
GATATGCAATAATCTCTTCACCATCTCCAAAGATAAGATATCTGGCTAAAAAGATGACAACAGCCAAGACAAACATGATTATTGCAAATCTGATTTTCCAACTTCTTTCGTTGTTTTCTCTCATTTCATTAACTCCAAAAAACTATACAAATTAATAATCACCATAAAACTTTAATGAAAAGTATAATTGTAAATTAATTTATAATAGTAGTTTATTCCTTTAATTTAATAAATTATTCGTTTTAAGAGAAAGAAATTAAATTTGTTAAGTAATCAGTAGCCAGGGTCAAATCCAAATACTTTAGCAGCTAATTTCATACCAGTGTCTCTAACGAATGTATTGATTAATAAGTAAGCAACAAGCCATCTCAAAGGCCATAAAATTAAACAGTTTTCTATTGAAATTCCATTTCCAGATAAATAAAATGGAATTACACCAAAAATGATTGGCATAATAATGCTCATCATAAAACTAATCCAAAATGCAACAGGATTCCAAAATCCTTTAATAAAATCTAACATAAAATATATC
>JAZNRM010000336.1:0-2923 GCA_045590695.1 Methanobrevibacter sp. | reverse complement strand
GAAGAGTTAAAAAAGTTTATTGAAGTTTTGCTTCAATAACTTCTTTTAAATCTTCTATTTTTACTCTTTCTTGTTCTTCAGTGTCCCTGTCTCTAATTGTTACAGTATTGTCTTCTTTTGTATCGAAGTCAACTGTAATAGCTATTGGAACACCTACTTCATCAGCACGAGCATATCTTTTACCGATTGTTCCTGAAGTGTCATTGTCTACAGTGAAACCAGCTTCACGTAATTTGTGAGTGATGTCAATTGCTATTTCACCGAGTCCTTCCTTGTTCATCAATGGGAAGACACTTACTTGAATAGGTGCAATTTCCTTTGCAAACTTGAAGTATTCCTTTTCAAATCCGTCTTCTTCAGTCTTAAAGGAATGCAATAATGTGCAGTAAAGGATACGGTCTATACCGAATGAAGGTTCGATTACATGAGGAATGATTCTTTCCCCTTTAACTTCCTCTTCAATGTCTTCAAAGATCAAGTGCTCTTCAAGAATCTCGAATGTGTTGTCAAGTTCAAGGATGAATTTTCCTTCACTTTCGATTTGTTCCTTAAGCGCTAAAACTTCATCATCAGATAAGTTTTCAATGTAAGTTTTGATCTTTGGAGAGTCACCTTTGAATGAAGGTCCGAATAGCTTTAAGTTAGGCTTTACGATGGTTTTTGATACAAGCTTAGGTTCATCGTATTCCATGTAAATGCTTAATTCCTCATTACTGAACTGGCTGTGTGCAGTTAGGTCATAGTTTCCTCTATCTGCAATACCGATGATTTCTACCCAACCGTATTGGTCAGTCAAGCATTCAACGTCCCAGCAGTCAAGTGCATAGTGAGCCATTTCACCAGGCAAGTGTTGTCTGAATCTCAAGACTTCATCAGGAATTCCTAACTCCTTAAGGAATTTTCTTGCAAGGTACAATTGATAGATTAATGTTTCAGAAGATACGACACCTTGATCGAGTGCTTCTTGAGCAGTGATTTCCAAGGTTTCCTTATCATTCATTTGAACATCTTGAGATGATAAGTATAATATTTCATCAGCTATTTGCTTAAATTTTGGATGGGTCTTGTCTTTAGGGTCTAAGAATATTTCAGCTTCCGCTTGGGTGAATTCTCTTAGACGAATGACTCCTTGTCTTGGAGAGATCTCATTTCTGTATGCTTTTCCAAGTTGCACAGCACCGAATGGAAGCTTGTTTTTAAAGAATCTTGATAAACGTTTGAATAGGATGAAAATTCCTTGAGCGGTTTCAGGTCTCATGTAACCTACCTTGTCACCTTTTGCTCCGATTTCAGTTTTGAACATCAAGTTGTAGTTCCAGATGTTTGCCAAGTCTCCGCCACAGCTTGGACATTTGATGTTGTTTTCCTTTACGATTTCATCCATTTCACTGTTTTCCAAGCTTTCAACATCTTCGCCGATTGCCTCTTCAATGATGTGGTCTGCTCTGAATACTTCACCGCAAGAGAGACATTTGGTCATCGGATCTGTAAAGTTGTCAACGTGTCCTGATGCTTTCAACACTTCCTTAGGCATTACAGTTGGCCCTTCAATTTCGTGGAAACCTTCTCCTGCAATGTATTGCTTTCTCCACTTTTGCATGATGTTATTCTTTAAGCTTGCTCCAAGAGGTCCGTAATCAGTAAATCCTGACACTCCTGAGTAAATCTCAAAAGATGGCCATAAGAAACCTCTTTTACGTGCAATATTAAACATTTTTTCATGATTCATTAATATTTCTCCATCAGTAAAATAATTTTTAATTAATTAGAATAATTCTTAAATATTTATTATAAAAATAATTTAACATTTTTATTTTTCTTTTTAATTATTATTATAAGTTTTTATAAAAATAGTCAAATATTAAAATAAAATAGCATTAAAAATAAAAAAATAGAAGTTGATTATTTTTTCTTATAATCAACCAATTCTCCAATTCTATTTACCACAGAATCAATGGATTTTTGGCTGTATTCCAATTCAAGTGCATCAAATTTGCATGTTTGAACGCAGTGTCCACAGCCAACACATTTGTCTTGATCAATCTTTATTTTGCCGTCTTCAATATAGATTGCATTTCCAAAGCAAACGTCATCACCTAAACATTTTCTGCACATCTTACAGTTATCGCTTACTGTATGCACTTCAACGTCTTCAAGTCTCATCACCTTATTGCTGATGTCATCATCAAGGTCTGGAAGAACTTTCCATAGGCAACAGCAAGGGCAGCAATGGCATATTGTCAGGAGTTTTTCCTTTGGCCTTACATTCATCCAAACGCTATCGATTTTGTTCCTACCGATAACATGGCTTAATCCTAATTCATCTGCCTCATCAACATGTGCCAAAGCTTCTTCAACTGTTGCAGTTCTGCCGTATTTTGAAGCTATTTTACGTGTTGCGGGACCAATGAAGATACAACCGAAATCTTGCGGATAATCCTCACAATTTGCAGAAGATCTGCAGAGACATTTGTGCATGATTACAATGTCTTCTGCCTCTTTTATCACTTCTTTGATGATTTGGCTTGGCACAAATTCTGACTCGGATTTCTCAAAGCTTTGATTGATTTCAATGTTTGCAGTGATGGTCTTATTGACTGCTTTCTTATTTGGAAGGACATAAACTTCATCATCTTCGAATAGAATCTTATCGATGATCTTTTTAGCGATTCTTGATTTTTTGGTCAATCTGGAAAGGAAAAATCGTGTGTGAAAAGCGTGTTTAACGAATGTTGTAGTCACATCTTCATAATATCCTTTTCGTCTATCTTTATCGTCCATAGTTTAGTCCCTTTGTTTTTATTTAGTTCCATATAAACTATTGTTTTTCATATACTTAAATTTTTATATATTGTTAAGATTTTTGTTATCTTATATTATAAACATTATAATTTATACATTTTCTTCTATCTTTTTATTCAAT
>JAZNRM010000335.1:0-7066 GCA_045590695.1 Methanobrevibacter sp. | reverse complement strand
AAGTATAAATACACCCTTTTTTTTTTTTATTTTTTAATTCTTATTTTTAATTAACTCTTTTTTAAAATAGCTTAAATTATGATATTCCATATCTATTTTATCATATGCGCTTTTTACAGAATTCATAGCATCTCTTTTTCTTTTAAAATAGATTAAATGAGAATTGCAATTGCAGTCGGAACATCCGAATTTAGGAACTTCCTCTCCATCTTCAGCTATTGTTGATGCCAGATCACATTCAATCTTCTTATCTGAAACATTAAAGAGAACATCCCTTATTTCACTGCTTTCATTTTTAAGCAGGTAATCAATATGCCAATGAAGTTTCTTCTCATCAGACAAATACCTATTTATTCTTGCAACAAGTGAATTCATAGCTGAACCTATGTAAACATAGTATCCTTTACTAAATTTATAGTCTTGATGTAGATGCCCTATGTTAAGTTTCTCACTTTTTTTCATATATATGATTAAACAGTATGTTCCTTTCATAATTTAACAACTTTTGAATTTATTTTTAATTTAATTAATCATTATTTTTATTAAATTAATGGAATCTTTTTGCCCATAAATTATTATGTGTAAATCTTATATTCTTTTTAGATTTTTTAATGCATCGGGATTGTTTTCAAAAATCATTTTTACTTTTTCACATTCTTCAAGTTCCACGCAATCTGCACATGTTTCATAATTTCTTGCTGAAGCGCATTTTCTTATAGGGCAGATTGAATCACAGAATGGAGTTTTCACTCCATCAATCCTACAACCTACACAATTGATCATTTCTGGACTTATTTTTACTCCATTTAACTCGCTCCAATGTTTTGCAACTTTTTCACGTAGCTCATTGTCATCATTTGCTGTTGCAATGCGAGCTTCACAGGTCTCACAATCTAATCCGCAATATGCGATGTATTCATTCATGATATCATCCTTTTTTCTATTCTTTAATTTTAAATAATTATTTTTTAAAATAATCTAGTTTGCTTAGTCTTTTCTTTTGAGATACAGCTTTCCTGTTTTCTTTCGATTATTATGTCATCTTCCTTTATTTCTCCTATAAGAATCGGAGATTTTGGATCATGAAGTTTCAAATTCCTTTTGACCAATCTCTTATTTGAATTGGCATAGCAGTATAGGCATCCGTGATTGCATGTATTGTATTCCCCTATATCATTATTCAAAAGGCAATAGCACTCTCCATTTCTTGCCTTTTGCTTTGGAATATCCAGATTCTTATTTATTGCCTTTTCAATGACTTCCTTGGTCATGCATCCACTTGAATCTATTCCAAATCTTTCCAGTTCAGTTCCTTCAGCGCAAGTCTTGACTTTAATATTGTATTTTTCTCCAATCTTTGCAAATTCCTCTCCAATCTTCAATCTTTCATCTTGAGTCACTTCTTTTGCATTTGGAAAATTGCGCTTTGTCTTTTCATATAAATCTATAAAGCTAATGATTGCTTCAGTTGTGTAATCAGATAAGGAATCTAATATGTAATCAAAGGATTCTATATGTTTTTCTATAGAGTATTTTTCGCTAATGAAAATAGGATCATATCTTAGTGTCACCTTTTCTTTTCCTAATCTCTCTGAAAGGAATTTGAAGCTATCGATTACTTCATCAACAGGTGGGACATTAGGTTCTATTTCTTTTCCGTAAGGAGTGATTGTTATATGCCAATATTGATTGAACTTATCTATTTTTTCAAGATTCCTAAACATAGGCCTTGGATTTTTTGTAGTGAAAATTATGCAATCTATTAGTTCAGGGTCTAGTCTATAAGAATATATTTGATTTTTAGCATATGGATTTCTTACATAAACGAATCCTTCGTCTATTCTATTATAGAACCATTCGCTGAAAAATCCTGGAATGTCTGTTCTTAAGCCAGTATTCAATATCATTTAAAAACTCCTTTAGAAAAATTACATTGTTTATCTTATCATATATCTATTTGGCATTGGTTTTTTAAAAATATTTTTATAAAATAATTTGCATAACTTTTATTATGAATTTTAAGATTATGGCAAAGGGACACGAAAATGTATTGTCTTTACATAAATCCACCTTTGAAATCACAAAAGATAAGGATCTAAGCTTATCCGGTGACTGTATAATAGGTTTGGATATTGACAAATCAATGGAGGATTTCCCTAAGGAATTTAAGGAGAAACTTGCCAATGACGATACAAAAGTGATTGTTGAATTAAAGACTCCAAATGCCTCTGACACTATAGAAGGCTTTGGACATCATGATTTGACATTGTCCCATCCAACAGATATCGTTTGCAGAAAAAGCACATTTGTATGCTCCAGAACCTTAATGATAAAATCTAATAAGGCAGCTATTGATTTAAACAGAGATTTAATTAAGGATTTGGCTAATGGCGAATCTATGGAGGTTAATATTGTGCTTATTTGATTATTGAGCTAATTTTTTTATTTAAATTTGTAGTAATATTTAAATAAGATAATAAATATATTATATAGTACTGTACTATTTTTCTGTTTATGCAGGGGTGGTCGAGCGGTCAAAGGCGCTAGGTTGAGGGCCTAGTGGGTTAGTCCCTTCGCGGGTTCGATTCCCGTCCCCTGCACCATTTTATAATCTATTTTTATTTGATCTTATCTGATTTTTCACTTGCTTATTTTAGGATATTTGGATTGCTTATTTTTTAAAAAGCCTATTTTTTCATCAGATTTATATATTTTTATTAATAAAAATAATAATATATTAATTAAAATATTAATTCTTAAATAGAATTAAAAGAATTATACGAATTATAAAATTCTAATTTATTTGAGGTGTAATGATGAAGGCAGTTATTCCAGCAGCAGGTTTAGGAACAAGATTCTTGCCTGCTACAAAGGCTCAACCTAAGGAAATGCTACCGGTTTATGACAAGCCTACTATTCAATATGTAATAGAGGAATCAGTGAATTCCGGTGTAGATGACATTCTAATTGTTACAGGTAAAGGTAAAAGATCAATTGAAGACCATTTCGACAGGTCTTTCGAATTGGAGCATCATTTAAAGACAAAAGGCAAAGAAGAGTTCTTAAAGGAAATAGAATACATTTCTGATTTGGCAGATATTCATTTCATAAGGCAAAAAAAGCAAAAAGGTCTTGGTGATGCTATCTATTGTGCAAAGAAACATGTCGGAAATGACCCTTTTGTAGTTATGTTAGGGGATACAATCACTAAAGACACTGTTCCATGCACAAAACAATTAATTGACATCTATGAGAAATATGGCAAGTCAGTCATCGCTTTGGAAGAGGTTCCTGATGAGAAGGTAGAAAGATACGGTATCATTGGCGGTGAAGAGATTGAACCTAATATCTATCAAATCGATAAGTTAGTCGAAAAGCCACCTTTAAGAGTTGCACCAAGTAATTTGGCTATTATGGGAAGATATGTTCTAACTCCAGACATCTTTGATTGCATTGAAAATGTAGAGCCTGGTTACGGTGGTGAAATTCAATTGACTGATGCATTGTCTAAATTGGATGAAATCTATGGTCAAGTCTTTAAAGGCCAATCCTATGATATAGGTAACCGTATCGATTGGTTAAAAACTTCCTTAAGATTTGCATTGGAAGATGAAAAAGCTAAAGATGAAATTCTAAACTTTATTAAAAATGAGATTATTTAATTTTTCAATTGTTTAAGTGATTCAATGATTAATGAGAAAAGCCCTGAAGAGGAAATTGAGGAATTGAAGATACAGCTTTCCAATTACAGAAAGGAAAATCGCATTCTCAAGGAAAGATGTGAATCCTATGAGGATAGGATAGAGCATTTTGCTATAGAAAGGGAAAACCTTTCAAGAGACATTATGAGATTTGAATCAATGGAAATGGAACTTAAGCAGTATGATATTGAAGAGTTGGCCTTTGAAACCAAGAAATTGAATCATAGGGTTGATATTTTAAGGAGATATCTTAAAGCTGAAAAGCAGGACAATGAAAAATTGAATGAGCTTATAAACAAGTTGACAAAAGAATTGAATGATGCCAATTATGAAATAGCCAATCTCGAAAGAGACTTAAGGAAATCCAGGATTCGTCAGAATCAAAGGACATACAATTTGGAAAATCGTTTGGATATAGCGTATACAAAATTGGCTCAGATGAAATACACTTTAAATGAATTTGAAGAATTAGGATTTTTTAAAAGGGTAAGAGGCAAGAAGCCTGAAAGCCTTGATGATATTGATATCTAATCGATATTTAGTTGATATAAATTTTATTAATGATTTTTTTATGATTTTTTAATTAAAATTTTTTTTAATCTTTTGGATGTGGTGTTTTTTATGGAAACTCAAAGAATTATGGTAACTGGAGGAGCAGGATTTATAGGAACTAATCTTGTAAATGAACTTAGAAGCAGAGGTCATGAAGTATTGTCAGTTGACTTATTGCATCATGAAGATGAAGCTGACTTATACTCTGATTCATACTCTGACTATGTTAGAGGGGATATTCGTAACTATCGTCAAATGGAAAGGATCTTTGATGATAATGAAAAATTCGATTATGTTTACAACTTAGCTGCTGAATATGGAAGATGGAATGGTGAAGGATACTATGAAAACCTTTGGGAAACCAATGTAATCGGTTTAAAGAACATGATCCGTCTTCAAGAGAAATTAGGATTCAGAATGATCTCATTCTCATCTGCTGAAGTTTACGGTGACTATGAAGGAATCATGACTGAAGATGTAATGGAAAACAGGCCAATCAAAGACACTTATCAAATGAATGACTATGCAATATCCAAATGGGCTGGAGAATTGATGTGCATGAACTCAGCAACCATGTTTGGAACTGAAACCGTAAGGGTACGTCCTGTAAACTGCTATGGTCCTCATGAAGCTTATTCTCCTTACAAAGGATTCATTCCTATTTTCATTTACAAAGCACTTCATGGATTGCCTTATTCAGTTCATAAAGGCCATAAAAGAATTATTGATTATGTTGAAGATACTGCAAATACCTTTGCAAATATCGTTGATAATTTCATTCCTGGTGAAGTTTACAATGTTGGAAGCAAACAGGAATGGGAAATGACCATTGAAGAGTATTCTGACTTGGTATTGGAAGCTGTAGGAATTGATGACTCTTTAGTTACTTACACTCCTGCAGAAGCATTCACTACAAAGGTCAAGACCATTGACTTTTCCAAAGCTATTCGCGATTTAAAACATGATCCGAAAGTTGAACCTAAAGAGGGAATAAGAAGAACTGTGGAATGGATGAAATGGTATTATAGGATTGAAGATTAATTCTTAATCTCAATCTTATATCAATTTTTAAATTAATTTTTTTACTATTTTTAGTTATTATTATTTTATAATCTATTAGTTTATTTTTCAAGTGATAAAATGGCAAATCTAGTGGCTATCATACCTGCATACAATGAGGAAAAGGCTTTAGCTGATGTCATAGGCAAAACTTTAGAGCATGTTGATGAGGTTATTGTTGTAGATGATGGGAGCGGCGATAAGACTGCTGAAGTAGCTATTGAAGCTGGCGCTCGAGTAATTAGCCATAGTGTTAATTTAGGTAAGGGCGAAGCATTGAAATCAGGTTTTAAAGCTGTTGGTGATGATTCAATAATCATTACAATAGATGGTGATGGCCAGCATAATCCTTCAGAGATTCCAGATTTAATAAGGCCTATCATTGAAGATGGTGCAGACTTGGTTAATGGAAGCAGGTATATGAATGGTCCTGAAGAAAACACTCCTGCTTACAGAAGAGTTGGACAGAAGGTCTTGGATATTGCCACAAATATATCTGCAGGAACTAAGGTAACAGATTCCCAAAGCGGTTTTAGAGCATTTTCCCCTAAATCCAAAAATGTTTTCAGATTTAAGGATACAGGATTTGGAATAGAAAGTGAAATGCTTGTAGATGCTGCTGAAGCAGGATTAAAAATAGTTGAAGTTCCTATAACAGTTCGCTATGATTTAGATGGGTCTACAAAAGATCCAATAACTCATGGAGTAGGTGTTTTATTTAACATTACCAAGGATAAAGTTTTCAGAACTTTTAAAAAATAGTCTTTTTTTAATTAGTTTTTTTAATAAAAAATAGATAAAGAAATAGCTGTGAAAGCTATTAAAATTAGTTAAAATTAATTAGAACCTTTGTGGTTTAAGTTTTTTGGTTTTTTCTTTGCTTGCATTCTTAGCTTCTTTTGTATATTTATCACAAATGTAATTTACTTCTCCAATCTCACGGACTTTTCCCTTTTCAATCCAGATTGCCTTATCACAAATGGAACGGATTTCTGGAATGGAGTGAGATACAAGCAATACAGTAGTGTTGGATTCCATCAATGATTTGAGCTTTTCCTTACTTTTCTTTCTGAAAGTGATGTCTCCTACACCTAATACTTCATCAAGAATTAGAATATCTGGATCCACTATTGTAGCAATTGAAAAACCAAGCTTTGAAAGCATACCCGAAGAGTAATTCTTAACTGCAAGATTTATGAAATCTCCAAGTTCGCTGAATTCCAAGATTTCATCATACTTTTCTTTAAGGAATTTTTCATCATATCCTAAAATAGCACCATTCAAGAATATGTTTTCTCTTCCAGAGTAATTTTTATCGAATCCAGCACCTAAGGATAATAAAGGAGCAATATTACCGTTGATGATCACGTCACCTTCATCAGGTGAGTAAACTCCAGAAATGATCTTTAAAAGAGTACTTTTTCCAGCACCATTGTATCCGATAAGACCTACCTTTTCACCTTTGTAGATTTTAAAGGACACATCGTCAGTTGCTTTAAAGATAGTCTTCTTTTCCTTGTTTCTTTTTAAGGTTCTGATAACATATTCCTTAAGGTTGTCTATCTTATCATTTCCTATCTTAAAGCTTAGGCTAACATTTCTTAGCTCGATAGCAACATTGTCATCACCAGTTGTCTGGAGATAATTCTGATTGTTGTTATATTCCTCTAATAATTTAGCCTTTCTTTCCTTATTTTGCTGTTTTTTAAGTGCTTTTTCTTCTTTTTCCTTTTCTTCAGCAAGTCTTTTTTCTT
>JAZNRM010000334.1:0-2309 GCA_045590695.1 Methanobrevibacter sp. | reverse complement strand
GGAATACCTTCGTGCTTATGCCGAAGGATTGGGAGTGCCGTTCATTCATTACGAAACGCGCTTCGACCCATCTACGGACACCCGCAAGGCGCCTTGTTTCCTTTATTCTTGGAACCGACGGAAGGCACTCTTTACGGTGGCAAAGGAGCAGGGATGCAACAAGATTGCCTTGGGGCATCACATGGACGACATCCTCGAAACCTTGTTGATGAATATCACTTTCCAAGGAGCATTCAGTACGATGCCGCCCAGACTGGTGATGAACAAGTTTGATATGACCATCATCCGTCCGATGTGCCTGGTGCATGAATCAGATTTGGAAGAGTTGGCGTCGATACGAGGATTCCGGAAGCAAATCAAGAATTGCCCGTATGAGACGCAGAGCAACCGTACGGACATGAAGGGAGTGTTGAAGCAGTTGGAAGCGTTGAATCCGGAGGCACGGTACAGCCTTTGGGGAAGTATGACGAATGTACAGGAAGAATTATTACCGGATAAAATAAAAGAATAAGAATATATGAAAGCATTTTGGACAATCGGTTTGTTGGTTATTTCGAACATCTTCATGACCTTCGCCTGGTACGGTCACTTGAAGATGAAACAAACTTTCAGTTGGTTTGATTCCTTGCCACTTATTGGTGTAGTGGCATTCAGTTGGAGCATTGCCTTTTTCGAATATAATGCAATAAATATACCCACCCGAAAAATATTGTCTTAAAATACAGAAAATCAACAACTTAGAATATGAAAGGATTTTGGACTATTGGATTGTTAATAATCTCTAACATTTTCATGACCTTTGCTTGGTACGGTCATTTGAAGATGAAACAGACATTTAGTTGGTTTGAAGCTTTACCTTTGATTGGGGTAGTGGCATTCAGTTGGTCGCTGGCTTTTTTTGAATATTTATTTCAAATTCCAGCTAATCGCATTGGTTTTGTAGAAAATGGAGGTCCTTTTACACTGATGCAATTAAAGATTATTCAAGAGGTTATCACATTGATAATATTTACTATCTTCACAACTTTCTTCTTTAAAGGAGAAGCATTACATTGGAATCATCTTGCAGCTTTTGTCTGTTTGATTTTAGCAGTTTATTTTGTTTTCTTGAAATAATCAAAAAAGGCAGCCATATTTCTATGACTGCCTAATTTTTATGCGTTCAATTCAGCTTTAAGTGCAGTTTCTAAGATTGCACTTTTTTCATCAGATTTTGCATCAAGGATTCTATATACCACCTTATCAGATAAATTCCTAATCGCATCAAAAAGGGCATCTTCTCCCTTTTTCCCTTGAAGAGAAATTGCTGCATCAATCAAATAACGAGAAGAGATAAAATCTTCCTCAAATTTGCTTCTTGCCGCATCCAAAAATTTTCTAGCACGCTCAATGTCGGCATCTTTGATTTCAACATTTTTGCCTGCCATAATATCAGCAAATTGTTTTTTGCCAAGTTTGCCACTTGCAAAACACAATATTTTGCCAATATTGGTGATAGGATATTTCTTATCAGAAAGTTCTTTAGCAAATTTTGCTAATTCATTTTCTGGATTGAATAGAGCAGCACCGTCAATATAATTAGACGAATTCCAAGAATAAGAATCAATATTAGCAGTAGCTAACAAGTTCTTTGTGCTCATTCCACTATAATCCTCAAATAAGATAAGATTTTCAGCTGGAATATGGCTTTCCATTGCCGCAGTAAAACGGTGTTGTCCGTCTACTATTGCAATGTAGGAAGCAACTTGATTTGCTTCAACACGTTTTCTTGTTTCTGCATCTTCCAAATTACAACCGTCATGAACCGCCTTTTCACCATCAACGTACATTAATGGTACAATGTTACATTCAAACTTACCTAAAGAATCCTTCTTTGAAGCAATGTTTTTCTTGTCAACATTACGGTTACCAGCGATAAACGCAACTTTCTTACCTTCTTCAAACAATGATGCCAATGTACGCATCTGCAGATTTACATTTTTCATATTAAAAAACAATTTTAAAGTGATACAATATTTCAAATCGCAGTACATAAATGTACCTAAGAGCTAATTATCATATTGTTCATGTAAATTTGCGGCTGCAAAATTAGACATATTTTTAATATATACAATGTAAAAATGAAGAAAATTACGGTACAGGAATCCCAAATAGAAAAATATCATTAATTCTACAACATAAATATTGACTATAATAGACCCCTAATAAGAGATACTAATTTAAGTCTTCCCATTTAAGATGCTGCCAAAATCTAATGATAATGAATAAATTTCTATTATTCAGATTAACAGAAAGTCAAGAACGCACAT
>JAZNRM010000333.1:0-7541 GCA_045590695.1 Methanobrevibacter sp. | reverse complement strand
AAATAATCTAAATTCATAAGATTTATTTTATTAATTGAAGAGTAAAGGTTGATTATTAATGTCCAGTATGAGTAATGTAGCAGGATTATCAAAATGGATTAGAACATTGCCTAATGCTAAAAGTTCAGTGCTAATGATAATTATACTAAGTTTTATTATAGGAGTTCTCCTATTTTTATTACAGCCGGTTAGTGTAGGAAACGGATTGGAAGACTTCTTCTATGGAGGGGCATTCGGTTTTGTTGTATTCGGATTGCCTGCAATCATAACCGGTTCCACCGATCAATTATGGGTGGAATCCCTTAATGGAATCAACCTTAAGGCTAAGCACTCCATGTTCTTAGCATTGGTCTCAATGTCCCTTGCAGGAATTGTAGGTATCATTGGAACAGGAGTAGGTCTTATTTTCAATATGAATTTATTCTTTAACTCCATCCTATTCGGTTGTGTTATTGCATTTGGGTTCAATATTCTTGTTATATTAGCCACAACCAGAATAAAGCTCTTAAATTCATTTATCATTGCAATTATCCAACCATTGCTTATGATTGGAATGCTCATTATCACAAGTTTCCTAAACAATATTGATTACATATTCTCACTAGGATATATTACTACAATATTTAAAGTGATTATAGCAAGTGTAATCTTCCTGATTGCAATCTATGCATTCATCAGTGTTGTAGAGTCTCCTATGAAAAAGAATTTAGGATTTGGAGCAATGGAAATCCTAAGTTATTTCATCTTGCATATGAATGAAGGGACAAATACAATTGAACAATTGTTTGACAATGCTGGAGAAGCTATTGATACTCTTGTAGGTGTTGCAAGCTTTAGAAGATTGGACGGCAGCATTAAAGCATTGTTCCTAAGCCCTTGTGTCCATCCAGGACCTCTTGGAGACATTGGAGGATCCAATATGCCAACCCTATTGGCAAATAGCTTTGATGCATTCACTATGGTTGCACATGGTCCATCAACCCACGACTTCAACCCAGTTTCAAGCGACGAGATCGTTAAGATAGAGGATGCCGTAAGAAAGGCTTTAGACAATATGGAATACTCTCCAAAGGCAAGTGAATTCATTAGGTATTCCTATAAAAAAGCAAATGTCGGCGTTCAATTCTTCAAGAATGGAACAATTATGCTCTCTACATTCGCTCCATCAGGTAGTGATGACATAGAATATGCTGTAGGACTTGCAGCAATGATAGAAAGCCAGAAAGAATTAGGTACTGAAAACAATATCTTGGTTGACTGTCACAACTCATTCAACGAGGAAAAAGGAGGAGTTCTTCCTGGAAACCCTGAATTGTTCCAATTAATCGATACAATCAAGTTAATAGAGCCATTGGACTTGGAACATGACATTAAAGTCGGTTGTTACTATACAGACCTTGGCGGATTCGATAAGCATCAAGGAATTGGTGAAAGCGGTTTGAAGACCATGGTTGTTGAAGTGAATGGGCAAAGAACTGCTTATGTATTATTCGATTCAAACAATATGGAATTAGGATACAGGGAAACCATCTTCAATGCTGTGAAAGACTTGGATATCGATGAGATTGAAGTTATGACAACAGATACACATACTGTAAACACCTTATCTGCAGGATACAATCCAGTTGGAACTGTAGAGAAGGAAAAGATTATAGAGTTTGTGAAAATTTCAATCAAAGAGGCAATTAAAGATCTAGAGCCTGTAGAAGCCGGTACAAATACTGAAAGAATCTTAAATCTTAAGACATTCGGTCCAAATAATTCCACTGAGCTTATTTCTACCATCAGTTCCATCGTAGCGGTAAGTAAGATCATTGCTCCTTTGACATTCATTGTAGCGATTATCTTTGTAATAATTTGGATATTTGTATTATAATTAATTCTTATTATATGAGGTGAAAGTATGATAACTTGCAATGTATGCGGACATTTAAATCCAATTGGCGCATTAATATGTGAAAACTGCGGATCTGACCTTTCTGACAGTCCAGATTTAGGTGGATTCGATGATGATGAATATTATTAAAGTTTTTTAATTTAAAAAACTTTTTTTCTTTTTTTTAACTTTTTTTAAATGATTATTAAATACTCTTTTTCCCAATAATCTGAAAAAAATAGCTCTTTTTAAAAATAGACATTACATAAAACAAGCATTTGAAAATTAGGGAAAATAGTAAAAAAATAGAATTAAATTATATTGAAAAATAGTAAAAAAATAAAAAAAAGAAACTAATTATTTATAAATAATTAGTTAAAATAATCCATAAAATGAACCAACAAAATCCGAATGGAAGGATTCCATCCCATAACCAAGTTGAAAATCCTTTAACTTCTTCACCAAACATCTTTTCACAGAATTGGCCTATGAAATAAAGAATTACTAAACCCACAATAAATGCAAATACATGATTCTTGAATCCTAACATTCCAGTTGTAAATGCAGTGGATATGAGAGCTGCAACTATTGCCGCAACAATATGAATTGATACAGTTTTAACAGTGACATCCATTAATTTTTCCTCCAATAATAAAAATAAATATAAATAAATTTGATTTTTTATTTTGATTAAATAAAGTTTTTTAAGTTTTAAATATAATTAAATCATATAAAAACTATAACTATAATTATATAAGTTGATATAATATATAAAATATTGCATAAAAAATATAAAAAATCATTAAAAATCTGATTAAAAAAATAATTTTAAAAAATAATTCAATCATTAATAATTATTCAAGTGATAAAATATGAAATCAATGACAAATGTTGACATTTACACAATATGTCAGGAATTAAATGATTTGTTGGTTGGAGCAAGAGTGGACAAGTCATTCCAGCCTACCAAGGATACTGTAGTAATGAGATTCCATAAGGCAGGAACAGGAAGATTAGATCTTGTTATACAAGCTGGAAAAAGAATCCATTTAAGCCAATACCCTTTAACAAATCCTCAAAATCCACCAAGTTTCCCAATGCTTCTAAGAAAGATAGTGAAAGGGGCAAATGTTGTAAGCGTTGAGCAGCATAACTTTGACAGGGTTGTAGAAATCAAGATGAAAAAGGAAGAGACATACACCCTTATCGTTGAGCTCTTTTCACAAGGAAACATAATACTCTTAAATGAATCCAATGAAATCATATTGCCTCTAAAGAGAAAGCATTGGAGCGATAGGGACATAAGCTCCAAAAAGGAATATGTCTTCCCTATTGAAAATGGAATCAATCCGATAGCATTGACTATCGATGAATTCAAGGAGATTCTAAGCAGTGGTGAAGATGAGGAGATTGTAAGGGTTCTTGCTACAAACGGTCTTGGTAGCCTATATGCTGAAGAGATAATGCTAAATACTGAAATAAGCAAGAAAACAGCATGTTCATCTTTAAGTGCTGAAGAGATAAATATCATTTTCAATGCATTGAAATCAGTTTTCGAACCTTTGGAGAAAAGGCAGTTCAATCCAATGATTGTAAACAATGAAAAAGAAGTAGAAAAATTGAAGCAGGAAAATCCTGACAAGAAATATAAAACTAAAGAAGATGTCATTTCAATCAATCTAAGCCAATATGAAGGGTTTGAAGTGGAAAGCTTTGAAAGCTTCAATGAAGCCTGTGATGAATTCTACTCCTCCAAAGTGAAAAGTGAAATAACAGGCATTCAGGAAGCTGCATGGAACAAAAAGGTTTCCAAATTTTCCAAAAGGCTTGAAAAGCAGGAAGAGACATTGCATAACTTTGAAAAAACCATTGAAGATTCCCAAAGGAAAGGTGAACTCCTCTTTACAAATTATGTTCAAGTTGAAAACATATTAAATGTAATAAAAGGTGCAAGGGAAAAGGACTATGGATGGAAGGAAATAGGAAAGACATTGAAGGATGCCAAGAAATCAGGAATGGCTGATGCACAGATATTCGAATCCATGGATCCGTTAGGAAACATCACATTAAGGATAGATGATGTAAGCATAGCCCTTGACTCCAAGAAATCCATACCTGATAACGCTGAAGTGTATTATGAAAAGGCAAAGAAAGCCAAACGAAAAATAAAAGGTGCCTTGATAGCTATTGAAAACACTAAAAGGCAACTTGCAGATATGGAAGCCAAGAAGGAAAAGGCCATGTCAAATATCATGGTTCCACAGAAGAGAGTCAAGAAGAATCTCAAGTGGTATGAGAAATTGAGATGGTTTGTATCAAGTGATGGAATTTTAGTTGTCTGCGGTAGAGATGCAGGTACCAATGAAGCGGTAGTGAAGAAATATTTAGAACAGAATGATATTTATTTGCATGCGGATATACATGGTGCTCCATCAGTTGTAGCAAAAGTTCAATCCGATTCATTAAATGACAATTTGCTTAAAGAATTAGGTGAGTTCTCAGCTTCCTTTTCAAGTGCTTGGTCGAAAAACTTCACATCTCAAGACGTCTATTGGGTAGAGCCAGACCAAGTTTCAAAAACCCCAGTTTCAGGTGAGTTTGTGCCAAAAGGTGCATTTATCATTCGTGGACATAGAAACTATATTAGGGGAGCAAAACTTGAAATATCAATAGGCATTGTTGAGTATGATGGTGAAAAGCGCATAATGGCTGGACCAACTGATGCTATGAAACATCATACAAATAAATTTGTAACCATTAAGCCTGGCTTTACCAAAAAGGAAAAAATAGCTAAGGAAATTTTATCTAGAATCAATGAAGATAATCTATTGAGTTTAGATGATGTTGTGAGGGTATTGCCAAGTGGAAAATGTGATTTTGTTTAAATCCATTTTCTATTCTTTTTTTAAAAAATAGTTCAAAAAAATATTAAAAAATATTAAAAAATATTAAAAAATATTAAAAAATAGTAAATAAAAATAAAAAAATATTCAAACTTTTAAAGTTTGAATTATTCTTCTTTTTCAAAATCAGGTTTGTAATATTCCAATGGATTCATGACTACAACATCAACCTTTGGATGAAGTTGATTTACAAAATTGGAAAATACTGCAGGATCCTGTTCTATTACAGGGAAAGTGTTGTAATGCATAGGAATTACAACCTTTGGAGCTAACCACATAGCTGCAAGTGCCCCTTCAAATGGACCCATAGTGAATTTATCTCCAATTGGAACCATTGCAATGTCAGGCTTATAGATCTTTCCGATGACATTTTCCATATCAGAAAACAATCCGGTGTCTCCTGCATGGAATACTTTTGTTCCATCCTCAAAAGTGAATAGGAAACTTCCAGGGTCGCCAGCAGGACGGATTTCTTCAGTGAAATCAATAGAAGAAGAGTGTTTTGCATCAAGCATAGTGATTTTAATTCCTTGAATAAAAACGGAACCGCCAGTATTCATACTGACACAGTCAAAACCTTGCTCACCTAAGAATAAAGAGATTTCATGGTTTGCAACAAGAGTTGCATTTGTATTGTTAGCTATTTCCATTGCATCTCCGAAATGGTCAGAGTGACCATGAGTTATGCATATGATATTTGCTTCCAATTCCTCAACAGGAAGAGGGCAAGCAGGATTATTGCTAATAAATGGGTCAACCAATATCTTTACTCCTTCATCACTGATCAATTCAAATGCGGAATGACCTAACCATCTAATTTCCATAATTTCACCTTTTTAAATATCATTAGTCATAAAAGTAAAAAATTAATTCTGATTATTGTTTTCAACAAGTGCCCCAATATCCAAATCATTAGCTAATTTCCAGGAGGATTCGAATAATACCTTGATGTTTTTCACTGATTCCTCATCATCATAAACTGCACCATATTCGAAATCATCCTCATCTATACTATTGGATATCAATAATGCATGGGATGTGTCTCCAATCAAGTTAAATGATTCTACAGAAGCTAAGGTCTTGATTTCAACTCCTTTCTTAATAAGTGAGCTTAATAAAAGAACATAGGAAATATCCTCCAAATCAAATTCCTCAATGATAACTCTTGATTTGATTTTTGAAAGGCTTGAAAGGAATCTGTCACCCATATCCTTAATGGTTGGAGCTTCCAATAGAATCTCTTCTTTAGAATGACTTGCAACCTCTTCAAAAGCTTCCTGTGAAGTTAAGATTCCCTTTTCACAAATGACATAACTGTTCAATAGCTTTGGAATTGGAATGGATTCCGGATTGTTAGGGTCAATTGTAATTGTCTCATCAGTTGCTCCTGCAATTTCAGAAACAGTTGCAACTGGAAGTTCCTCTGCAACAGTTGGTGTCTGCACTTTTGGAGCAGGTCTAGGAATCTCTTCAGCTTTAACGCTTGGTTTAGGAATCTCTTGAACCTTAGCTTTAGGTTTTGGTGTGCCAAGACTGGAAGATTTCTTATGAGGTCTGGATAAGTTAACATTAGCATCTTTCTTAGAAGCTATTGGATTTGTAGAAGCAATGGATGTTGGTCTTGGCAAGTTTTCAACATCAACAGCGGAATCAGGAGTAATATATCCTAAATCTTCAGCTTCTTTAACTTCAGCTGGGGAATCCTCTTCAATTGGTTCTTCTACGTAATCCTCATAAACAATGCCATGTTCTTCTCTGTATCCTTCATCTGCATAGATTGGGGTTATGAAATCCTCTTCAGTGGATTCATCATAAATCACATTATTATACAAAGTATTTCCAGATTGGGACAAATTATAAACAGGCTCTTCCTGTGGATCCAAATCAATCTCATCAATAGGCATGATGATTTCTTCATCCATTGTTTTAGGCATGAGACTGTAGCTTTCATCAGAAACATCATTGTCATAAACTGTTTCAGCATCTCCAACACTTGCCAAAGCTTTTGAAATCTCAAGAGACCTTTTAGGAGCATCTGCAAGATTGATTGTATCCTTGGATTTCCTTTTTGGCCTGCGAGTAACTCTCATAGGCTTTTCATAATTAGGTGTGAAGTAAACAGTATCAGGATTGGATTCCTCTTTGTCTTCTAAATAACCATAACTTCTTTTTTTAGGATTGCTAGACTTTCTTATAGATGGGAGTTTGAATTTAGGCTTTTCTTCATTTACTGGTTTAGTCTTGAGAACCTGTTTGGATTGATCCACTGGTTCACTGAATCTTGTCTTGGTTTCTGTTTGTTGACTGTTATTTAAGTACTCATCAAGGGTCATTGAAGATGAATCATCATGAGGCTTTAGAACAGATTTGGATTTTGAATTGGAATTACTGCCATCCAATTTGGAATTAACTAAATCTTCAACCTCTTTAGCACTTTCCACTACACGGGAAAGAGTGTCATTTTTAGATCTTTGATTCAATCTATTGCGTCTTGAATTTCTATTCAAGCTTCTTGAATCTAAAATTCTTAAGACAAATGCTGAAAGTAACTTGTATAAACCGAAAATGGTGATTAAAACACCTATGATTAGAATTAAATCGATTAGGCGATAAACGATACTTCCATAAACAAGAACTAAACCAATGACTGTTAATAAAATACCAGTAAATATATCTAACGAATCTGCCAATTAACCCACCTAAAAATATCAAATAATCAATCAATTAATGGTTAAATTAAACATATAATAAAAAATTAACCA
>JAZNRM010000332.1:0-2122 GCA_045590695.1 Methanobrevibacter sp. | reverse complement strand
ATAGATTACCCACATTATTACTGAAAGAAGTATAATGTATATTCCATGTTCCCTATATGAAGGTGGCTTCTTAATGATGGCCAATATGATTCCATATATAAAACCAATCAATGGAATGAGCAGTGCAAATATATACCCTATGATTATTATGATCTTATTTCCATTGCTTGTCTTTTCCGCTTTTGTCTCTATATTATCACTTTTGAAAAATGTTTCATCATCCAATTTTGTTTCATCATTATTTATGCTTTCAGCATTAATGGTTTCCTCTTGATTTTCTTTGTTTTCACTGCTTTCGATTTTCTCTTCTATTTTTTCGTCATTGCTCATTTTTCTCACATCTTTTCTTCTAATTAAAAAATTTCATTTCTTAATTAATTAATTGTAGGATATCTAATCTTATAAAAGTTATTTTTGAACATTTTTTAAATTATTAATATTTAAAGTAAAATTTTTAAACAAAATTAATAATATTGATATTTCTATTGAATTTAATTATTTGAAAATAATGTAAAATTAGAAACTTATATTTTTTATGAACATTATTTTAAAATTGGATTGCTTTCTTGGACATTGTTTATTTTGCTTGAATTAATCTGTTTTTTTACATTAAAACATTTAGGCTCACAATCTGATAATATGGTGTTGAAGTGGAATCAGATATGTTCATGAAAGTTTTGTTCTTATATGTTTGGGCATGATAAGCAATTGCATTCTTTCATTTTCAGGTTTTTGAATTATACATTTTGCATATTTTTAGCTATTTGAATCCCTGAATTGCCAATCCATTAAACCCTCTTTTTTATTTTATGTCCAACAAACAATTTAAATGCAATAAAAACTAGTTTTTTTAGCTTTTTGTTCAGATATCAATTAAGTTTTCAATAAATTTTTAAACAAACTGCCTTTGCTTATCTTTATTAATAAATAAATTATATTATTTCTATGAATTAAATATTTTATAAAGGTTTATGGGATGCGGCTTTAGGTCATATGGTTTCTATTTCCTGGTGTTTTAGGGGTGCAGCTTTAGGTCATATGGTTTGTATTTCCTAGTGTTTTAGGGGTGCGATTTCATGTTTTATGGTTGCTATTTCATAAGGGTTTATAGATTTGGATTCATATATCTTGAGGTGTTTTTTATGAAAAGGATATGGATATTAACTATTGCAATTGCAATACTCATAATAGTGAGCGCTTATATGATTTTCCCTACAACTGATACCAATTTATATTGTCATGGGGTAACAAGATCTTCAGACAATAGTTATATAATGGTTTCATTATATTACAATGAAACAGAGAATGGAACTCTAGTATATAGGAATTTGCCTGATAAGCATATATTGGCTAATCTGACAAACAGCTATGGTAAATCTTCCATTTATCGTCTCACTACTGATTCAGGAGGCAATGCATTGATAAGCGATTTGAAAAAAGATAAGTATGATTTGACTGCATCCTTTGCAGGAGACAACTTTTACAAGTCTTCCCAATGGAATGGCACCATTGACTTGAGAAACAAGATCTATGTATATAATGGGTCTTTCTATATTTGATGGCATTGCCAATTTTTAAGCCAATTTCTTTATAATGAACATATCATTCTTAAAGTAACGATAATTCAATAAGGAAGTCATTTTTTTAATCGTATTATCAATAAGGCTTGCTTATTTATTTTTTTATTTTCTTTTTTATCTATTTTTTAAAGAAAACTCTGAACTATCATGAATTTAAGTCAAAGTATTCATGCCTATAACTGGAGTTTGAGTTTTTCAAATCAACATCCCCCTCCCATCTGGAGGGTTTGTAATTGTATTTTCCCTCAAACATCACTGAAACGTGATAGTTCCTTTTTTCAAGGGACATTACTCTTGCCTGACCCTTTGCATTTGTTGTCATGCTATAGGATTTTGTCCTGTTTTCATCATCGGTTATATTGATGGAAAGTGGCATATCATTTAGTGGAACATACCTGAAACTCTCTGGAGTCAACTTAGAGTTATCTTTATGAAGCAGATAGACAGTCATATATTCCCCATTGGAACTTGCGCTGTGTCCATAGCAGGTTATTTCAGTTTCCAAATTGGTTGAAGGATAAAGATATGATAGAGTCAATATG
>JAZNRM010000331.1:0-12950 GCA_045590695.1 Methanobrevibacter sp. | reverse complement strand
TTTTAAAATAATAAAAAAATAAAAGATTCCAAAATCAAATCATGTTTGGAACTCTAAGTGAAGTAGGCAACGGCTTGATCTTTGCAGGTGTACCAATAGCCAAGTAATAAGGAGGCACACTACGGGTTACTACAGCACCAGCAGCTACAATAGCTCCTTCACCAACTTCAATATTGGATAAGAATGTGGTGTTTCCACCAACGGAACATCCCTTTCTAAGTTGAGGTCCTTTCAAATCATATTCAACTCTGACAGGATATCTGTCATTGGTAAAGCAGGCACATGGTCCAATGAATACATTGTCCTCTATGACACTGTTTCTTGGAATGTATACATTTGATTGGATGCTTACATTGTTACCGATTTCACATCCACCTTCAATGACAGTGTTTGTACCTATCAATACATCATTACCGATTGTAGTATGATCTCTTACAACAACATTATGTCCAGTTTTAAAATCATCTCCAATGATTACATCATTATAGATTACAGTGTTAGACCTTAGCAAGATGTTTTTACCTAAAACAGGGTCTTTACTAAATCTTTTATAATTAACTCCTAATTTGATTCCTTCCCTGATTAGTCTAGGGTCTTTAGAGTCACTATTGTTTCCACGTAAATTTAAAAAACTAGGCATAATATCACCTCTTTAAAAAGTTCAATGAACTTAAAATTTTTACAATGCTAATATATTCAAATAATAGTATGTTTAATAAAGTATAAAAATATAATGATTTAAATTGAATATTTTTTAAAACAATTATAGATTCAATTCCCTTAGTTTCTTATCCAGTTCCTCTTCAGTGAGCTCATCTTCCTCTTCAAGTTCCATTTCCTCATCTAAGATCTCATCTTCACCAGAGGCAATCTGTTGAGCTCTTATATTTTCCTCTTCAAGATATTTTTCCTTATTCTCTTCCCAATCAGCCTTGATTTCTGCAATCAAGTCATCATCAGCTTCAATGGCGGGCCCAGTGTAGGAACAATCCTTACATTCCCATTTAGACCAAACCTGTGGAATGATCCAATCTATATTGCTTGAGCCGCAACGTGGACAAATAGTTCTTTTCATATTTTCACGTTAATAAAATAAAAAATTTAGAATTATAAAATTATAGATTATAGAATTATAGAAATTAAATATTAATAAAAATATAAAACTCAAAAAATTTAGTTCAAATTATTAGTCAGTATTATAAAAACTCCAAATCAAGTCCAATGCCTCACCAGGTTCAAGTACACCTGATCTGGTTTCCCTTAAAATTCTTTGAATTGAGTACCTTTTCATGTGCGGAAACTTCTTGTGAACTTCATACAACAAAGGACATCCGAATCCTTTAAACTTGATTAGATTATAATGGCCAGTCAAGGATTTGTTCTCTAATTTTGATACGGATAATGAAGCAGGTAAGTTGAGTCTAATAACTTTATGATTATTGACTTCTTTATCCACATCACTTGATTCATTTTCACCAATTTCATCAATTTTTACTTCATTTTCATCAAAATTACAAATTTGTTCAGTTATGCATTGACTTCCAGTTGCCAACATATCTCCAAAAATCACAATAGGAATATCATTCTCTAAAGCATATTTGTATAAAGTGTCTTCAATGATTTTTGAACATCTTCCACAAGGATGGAATCTTCCTGTAAATGATTCCTCTACCAAATCAGTATAATCAACTTCAATGTATTCATGAGGAACATCCAATTCACTTACTAACTTATCAATATTATGCTTGAATTGCTTTGGAAGAACAATTGTCCCAGGATCAACTGTAACAGCTATTGGATTGAATCCCAATTTCTTTGCCAATATGAGTGAAAAGCTGCTGTCAGTTCCACCAGACAATGCTACAATAGCTGCTGGCTTTTCAGCTTCAAAATATCCATATGGACCCTCTTCCAAATCCTTGAAATACTTGTAGAAATTGAATGAATAAAGATTTTCCAATTTTATCTTTAGAATGTCTATCAAATTGTTCAATGCTATAAATGCACCATAATCCAAATTATCCTTGTTTTCGCTTACAAAGGAATTCAGCTTATTCAATGAAAGTTCCATCCTGTACTCCTTTTGAAGGAAATCAGAATAGCTTTCAACATGAATGCTCGCTATTTCAAGCTCTTCTCTCAATCTTCCAACAACCCATCCCCCTTTACCGATAATGGCTGATTTGTCTGGACGGTCATTGGTAATTATCCACATCTCATTAGTGTCCTTGTCATATAGAACTTCCTTAATGTCTATACTGACTTCCTCATGACCTATTTCCTTTCTAATCCTATTGATATGATTTAGAAGAGCATTTACATCATATACCATATTTCCACCATTTAGAAACAAAAATAATAAATCTTAACAATATCTAAGCAATTTATGATAATAATTTAACAATAGTTATAAAATGATTGAAAAAATAAAATAATAGAAATGAAAAACAATTAGATTCCTTGCTTTTCAAATTCATTATCTAAAAATATGTTCATATTGTCAATAGCCAATTGGACCATTTCAGGGGAAGGTCCTCCAGGAACATTTCTTATCTTAACGTTTTCAATTGGATTCAATGCATTGTGAATCAATTCATCATCAAGACCTAACTTTTCAAATCCAAGTTCCTCAGCTACATTGTCTACATAAACTCCGTCAATTTCACTTGGATTTACACCTTCAGCAACTGCCTCATTTACAATTCTACCTACAATCTTATGAGCTGTTCTGAATGGTATCTTTCTTTCCCTTACCATAATGTCTGCCAAATCGGTAGCTGTAGCGAAGTTAGCTCCTGCCAATTCAAGGCATCTTTCTGTATTGAAAGTTACAGTCAAGAGCATATGGTTTACAATCTTTAAGGTGTCAAAGGCAACATCACAAGCATTCCATAAGTGAGGAGTGATTTCCTGCAAATCCCTGTTGTAAGTGTATGGAATCGCTTTCAATATTGTAAGGATAGTTACAAGTTCACCGTTTACAATAGCGCATTTTGATCTTGCAACTTCTGCAACATCAGGGTTTTTCTTCTGTGGCATGATTGAAGATGTTGATGAGTATTCATCAGCCATTGAAACGATTCCAAACTCATAAGTGCTCCAAAGAACCAATTCCTCACAGATTTTGGATAATGTAGTGCAAAGTGCAGATAAATCAAATACAGTCTCTGCAATGTGGTCTCTTGATGAAACGCCATCCATGGAGTTTTCAAGATAATCATCAAATCCTAATAATTGAGTTGTGAGTTCCCTATCAATTGGAAAACTTGTGGTTGCCATAGCAGCGGAACCTAATGGGTTTAGATTGACTCTCTTATAAGTGTCATCCAATCTTTGGTAATCCCTTTTTAATGCTTGTGCATGTGCCATCAAGTGATGAGCCAATGTAACAGGTTGCGCATGCTGCAAGTGAGTGTATCCGATCATGACGGTTTCCTTATGCTCCTTTGCAAGCTCAAGGATTCCTTCAATGAATTCAAGGATTCCTATTTGGATTTCAGTTATTCTGTCTCTTAAAAGAAGTCTTATGTCTGTTGCAACTTGGTCATTTCTTGACTTTGCAGTATGCATGAATCCTGCTTCAGGACCTACAAGCTTTGTTACATAGTTTTCTACAGCCATATGAACGTCTTCAACAGAATGGTCAAATTCAAGGGCATCAAAGCCTTCATCACTAAGCTTATCCAATGCCTCAAGAATCTTATCTGCTATTTCTCCATCAATAATCCCTTGTGCCTTAAGCATTGAAGTGTGAGCATAATTGCATTGAATGTCTGCATCAAAGATAAATCTATCAAATTCCAATGAAGAGGTGTATACTGCAGCTTCATCGGTCATTTCCTTTTCAAGTCTTCCAGTTCTAATTTTCACTCGTATCAACTCATTAAACAATAAATAAAAATAATCATAAGAATTTTTTAGCTTCATTTATAAACTCTTCAGCAAGCCATATATTCTCTTTTGCAGTGTCTAAATCAAAATCATCATAATTTGCATAACTTGCATCTTCTCTAATTGTTCTCGCCCTAGAGAATCTGGATGCCAACTCCCTATCAAATCCTTCATCGAGAACATACTTTTCACCGATTAATGTGATTACCCCATCATGTGTTTTAGGAGTTAAACCTTTCTTTAAAAGTAATGCCCTTGCAATAGAGAACATTGCATAATAGGATAAGGTTACGGAATTTCTATATTTGCCTGCTTCCAAAAGAAGCTTGCTTGATTCCAAATCATCAATTGCAATTTCAATACAAGATTCTATTTCATCCAAGGACAATCCCCTCTTCTTCAATGTTTTTTAATAAGGAAAAATCTTGGATTTTATTTAATTTCTCTTCTGAAAAGACATGGACAGATATGAATTCCTTTTTATCAATAACAACATTGAAAACCTCTTCTCTTATTTTAGGTTCAATCAATTTAGCATAATTTGATACAACTAAAATATCAATATCTGAGTCTTCTGTATCTTCTTCTCTAGCTACAGAACCAAATAAAATTATTTTAGATATATACTCATTATTTATAGCCTTTGCAAAATCACGAGCAATTGCTAAACGGTTATTCATAATTATCACCTTATTATTAATAGTGTATATACATTTTATAAATAATAAATGTTTGTAGCGAAATCTAAAAAATAGACTAAAATAATTAAAAATGTAAAAACAGCTAAGTAAAATATCTAAAAAATAGACTAAAATAATTAAAAATGTAAAAATAGCTAAGTAAAAAAATAATTAAAAAAAAGTAAAAAAGTAAAGTAAAGAATAAATCTATTCTTTAGCTTTCATTTCAGTGTATCCACATTTACCGCAAGCGAATCTGTCACCGTGGTCAGCCATGAAGACTCCTTCACCACAACGAGGACAGAATGGGTTTTTCCTTACGATTTTGTCTCCTTCTACAGTGTATAAATCTTTTTTATCAGGCATAATAATATCCTCCTAAACATTAATCATTTATTCTTCCGCTTCATCTTCTTCTTCAGCAGGAGCTTCTGGTTCTTTGTTCTTTTCAATGATGCTTGGTTTTTCTACATCAATTAAAGATGATTCTCTACCATACACTTTAGCGTAACCAGTTGCTTTAGGTTCACCGTATCCTGGTTGAATGTTGTCTACAACGATTAATTCTTTTTTAGTGTCAAGCATTGCAACTAATTTGCTTTTGACATCTAAAAGCTTAGGAGTTGGTTCTCCTACATATGAAACATAAAACTTAACTTCAGTTCTATCAAATAAAACATTTTCTTTCTTTTCAAAAATTTCGATTTCCATTATAAAAACCTCTCATTTTAGGGTTTGAATTTAATTAATTATAAAATACAATTAAACTAAGCCATTTCCTTAAAGTAAGTCATAAGCTTAGCAGCTTTGTCTTTTCCATCAGAAACATTTACAAAGACCAATCCCTCATTAGGTTGGCCATATAAAATAACAGCATCTTCAGGTGCAACCAATAAGCATGGAAGAACTGCAAGATCTTCTTCCCCTTCAACTACAATGATGCGCTTTTCGCTATCTTTCAAAGTTAAAGAAATAGCTTCCTCTATGGTTTCCCATAGATTTTCAGTGATTGTACCAGCAGGATTGTCTGCCTCTAAAATGTTTTCTGTACGAATAATATCATGATTATGATCTTTACGTTGAATACGATGGTCTATGATTCCCAAATCAGGAATCAAATCGTTATCAAGTAGATTTTTAGTGGTTTGATCACCAACAGAGATTAAGAAATTAGCTTCTTTAATCATAGGAATTGCATCTTCAAATTCAGCATACAATTTACCTAACGGCTTTTTGAATTCGCCTATTAAATTCTCATCTAACTTAAACAAGTTTTAACCTCTATCAATAAATCTCCAATAATAATATTTTAATTAAATATTCTAAAATTAGTAAAATATATAGTAAAATAATTATTATACTTTAATATTTATCTAATTTAAGATATATAAAGTTTAGCATAAAAAATGCTCTAAAAATAGAAAAAAATTGATTTTAAAAAAAGAAATGATAAATAAAAACTAAAAATAAGAAAAAATAAAAAAAAGAGTTAAGAAAGTTATCTTACTCTTAAAGCATATTCCCCAGCTTTTGTAATTCCTAATTCACGAGCAACTTCAGACTCTTCAGGATCAGTAATGATTAAAAGTCCGCTCCAATTGGATGAAGTAGGGTTTTTACATTCCGGACATTGTTGCTTTTCAGTTAATAAATTACAATGTGTACAAGCGAATACCATTATTCTTCCACCTTAGCCTTTGCTTTTTCAAGTGCTTTATTCTTTTCAGCTCGGATCCATTCGAATTTACCTAAGTTAGGTTGTCTCATGGTAAGACCAATCTTAGATTCCTTAATGGATTTTCCTTTAAGACTTAAAGTAACTATTCTTGCTCTGATTCTATCTCCTTCAGTTAAGACCTTTTTGGATTCGTTACCTAAAAGAGATGCATTCTTAGGATCGTAATTGATATAGTCATCAGTTACTTGAGATACGTGTACAAGACCTTCCATAGGGCCAATTCTTACAAATGCACCGAATTCAGTAATGTCAGTCACTTCACCTTCAACAATTTCCTGTTGTTCAGGCTTGAAGAATATTGCATTGAATACAACATTATGGTAAGCAGCACCATCACCCATAATGAGCACTCCTTCACCAATTTCCTCAATGCTGACAGCACCGACCATTAAACCTAAATTCTTATCGAGCTGTCCAATGTATTCTTCATTTAAAGTTTCAATAGCTACATCTTCAAGAGGTTCATCAAATCTGTAAGGTGGAATTCTTACAGTTCCCTCAATAGTTGTCATGTAATACAAAATAATCCCTCGTTTTAAGTGAAATTTAAATTTTAAATAAATTTGTAATAAAGCTAATTTTTATAAATTTTATGAATTAATAAATTTTTTAAGTAAATTATGAATATCAATTAAAAATATAATAATGAAACTATTTAAAGTTACTTATATTGCAAATAAGTAAACCGTTAAATCAGATAACCTTCAACTGCCAGATATTTCTTTTGCCTAAGAATAACTAATGCAATTCCTTTTTTCTTTGCTTTCTTTTTTAGATTTGCATCGTTTGTCGCCAATACATTGGACACTCTAATCAATGCATCATCTACAGATTCGCCATCACTTAAAGGAATGTCTCTAATTTCAATTTCGCTGGATTGTGCAATTTTCAAGCCTAAACCTGCAGCTAATCTAACTTTGCCTTTGCTATTATTTTTAAGGCCCTTAAGCTCACTAATAACAAATTTTGTAGTTACCAATTGGTAATTAGGCAAAATTCTTTTGAATTCCTCTAGAATATCTACATTGAATTGAAAAGGAATCATAAAAAAGTTAGTATCAATAAATACCTCTCTTTTATCTCCAGATTCCATGTTATCACTGACTAAATTTTAATGAAATTCAATAATTTAAAGATTTAAACTTATTGAATTATACCAAATCCAATTAATCTCCAACGTGCACCTACTCTACGGGATAAAGCTACTCTGTCCCCTTTGTCTGCACATACAGGCAATTTCAATGCAACGCTAACGTTTTTCTTAACTTTAGTCACAACACCAATAGTGGTGGTTGTACCACAGTTAATCATTAAAGGTTCCTTGATTTTAATTGGATCTACTTTTCTTTCATCTTTAGTTCCTACAACACGTTCCAATAATTCAGTTTTCATATCAAAGCTATGCAATACTTCAGGCAAAGTGCCTTCAGCACCAGCAACGGAACCAGATAATGAATCTGCTTTGGTTAATGCAGGGTCTAATTTAGTAGCTACACCAATAAGTCCTCCAGGACCTACCTCTTCAACAGATTCTCCACCAGCTTCCAATCCAATGATTTCAGAAGTCAAGCTGATCCATTTGTTCTGTTTGCTTTCCTTGATATTGATTCCAGGTCTAATTTCAATGATGTCTCCTAATTTAAGAGTACCTTGAACTAAACTTCCGCCGATTACTCCACCTTTAATCTTTTTAGGGTGGGAACCAGGCTTATTAATATCAAATGATCTAGCTACATGCATTCTAGCAGGTTTATCTAATTCTTTTTCTGGTGTAATTATCACATCATTGATAGCCTTAATGAGAATATCAATGTTAGCTCCTTGCTGAGCAGATACTGGAATGATTGGTGCATCTTCTGCACAGGTACCTTTCACAAATTCCTTGATTTCATTGTAACTTTCAATAGCTCTTTCTCTAGGAACAATATCCACCTTATTTTGAACTACAACTACATCTTTAACACCGATAACATCAAGCGCCATCAAGTGTTCCTTGGTTTGTGGTTGCGGACATTCCTCGTTAGCTGCAATTACCAATACAGCACCATCCATGATTGCTGCACCGGATAACATGGTAGCCATTAAGGTTTCGTGTCCTGGAGCATCTACAAATGATACTTTTCTAATTACTTCAGTTTCACTTCCACAATGTTCACAAACATCTTTAGTAGTGTAACATAAAGGCTCTTCACAATTAGGACATTTTCTAAATTCAATATCAGCATATCCTAAACGGATTGAAATACCTCTTTTTGTTTCTTCACTGTGAGTATCTGTCCATACACCAGATAATGCTTTAGTAAGTGTTGTCTTTCCGTGATCGACATGGCCCACAAGTCCTATGTTTACATCAGATTGAACTTTCACAGATTACACCTTTAATTTTTTTAAATAAATAATTTGAATTAAATAATAAACATAAATGAATATTAGATAATAATGATAATTAATAATAAATTCAACAATGAAATTTATATTAATATTGAATTACACTTATGAATAATCTCACTTTTTAAATTAAAATCATATTTATAATTCAATTTTAATATAAACATGATTTAATGCTTTAAATAATAAAATATAATAAAAATTTAATTTTAATAATTTCAAATAAAAATTATTTTAATTTACTAAATAAAAATTTAATTTTAATAATTTTAAATAAAAATTATTTAATTTTAAATTCAATGAAAAATTGAAAAATAATAATGAAATGGGAATTTCATTATAAATTTCATTAATCATTAGCTATCTGATTATTCTTCTGCTTCCTCTTCTTCAGGATTTAAGATATCAGATATGGATTTGCTACCTGCTTTGGTAACAACAGTGTTAATTAAAACAATATCTTCAGAGATAGTGTTTCCTCTTACGGTTTTTCTTCTTTTAACACCATCGCCTTTAGGTTTGTAGCCTACTCCACCGGTTAAAAGACTTTTGATTCTTCTAGGACCATCAACGTCTTTTTTCATAGCGAAACCGTTTTTGTCACTACCACCAGTGATTTTTAAAGTGTAGCCATCTAAACCAACGATTTGACCATCGAATTCTTCTCCGATTTTTAAACCGTTTAATTGTTTTCCATCATCAACTTCTAATTGATAACTTAATTCTTTTTCAGATACAACAATTTTAAATGCCAATAAAATTCCTCCTTTTATTTTTCGGAATTTAATCTTTCCTAATCTCTAGTATTTATTCTATAATCTTAAATATATGTGAAATCATCATCAAATTATATTGTTAAATGAACTTTCTAGAATCTTATTGAAATATGAACTAATGATTTAATTAATATTCAAAAAGACCGAATTTACCCCAATCTGGTTCTCTTCTGCGTTTGATTTCCAAGATTTCATCAAGGGCCATGAATTCGTCTTCATTCAATTTGTCCTTAAACTCTCTTTCCAAGATCTTGTAATGCTTTTCAGGGATGTCTACATATAATGTGTCTCCCTCTTCAAAGTCCTTTCCAGCTACAGCATCATTGATAGCCATAGCAACCCTTTGACCTCTTGAAATTGCAGTCAAGGTTTCGCCCTTATCTTCCATACTTGCAATGGTACCTACATAATCTCCATTTGCATTCATTAAAGCATATCCTTGCTTAACGGTTCCTGCTTCAACTTCAATACCGCAGATTGCAGGTTTGCTTTGCCTGAATATGAGTTTTGGAAGAATCATGAACTTAGCAGGTTTGATGATTGCATCAAGCCATTGCTTTTTCTGAGCTTCTTTTCTCTCTTGGACCCAAGCTTCATAATCTTCAGTGATCTGATAGATTACATCACCTTGGAAGAGCTTAACACCAGAATTATTTAAATCGTCAAGAGCCTTTGGATGCACCTTTACATTAAATGCAATGATTACACCATGCTCGATGTTTTCGTCCTTAGCAATGGATGCATCGATTACATCCCTCTTGTTTACATCACCGATTTCTGCAGACCTAATTGGAATTTCCATTTCCTTAAGCAAATGAACAACCGCTTCAAGGGAACCTAAAGTGTCTGCCTTAACGAATAAACCTTCATCATCAGTATCAACGGTAATGTCCTCCAATTCCTTCAACAATTCCGCTTCAACATCCTCATCCTCATTCAATACTCTAAGAGGAGAGCCTGAAACGACATCATCAAGATTTGGAGCAGCTATCTTGATACCTGCTGCTGCAACAACCTCATCAACCTTTTTGAATTTCTTCTTGGAATCTCTCATCTCTTCAAGAGGGAGAGGCCTTAAGATAGATCTGATTTTGGTTTTTACAACATTGTTTGCATCCATTAAAGCAATTTCATCACCATCACGGAGCACACCATCATAGATAATGCTATCAACGGTCACTCCAAGACCGGTTTCTTCCTTGACTTCCAATACAGTTCCTTTTGCAGGAGCGTCTTCATGGATTTCCAATTGTTCAGTTAAGTATTCCTGAGCAAGACCAAGCAACATTGCAATTAGCTCAATGATACCTTCACCTGATTTTGCACAGATTGGAATGATTGTAATTTGGCTTGCAAAGTCAGTGACTCTGTCAAATCTTTCAGATTGGAATCCTTCCTCATGCAATTTTCCAATGAGCTCGTAGATTTTCAAGTCCAAATCGGTTTGAACTCTTGGAGCTTGCTCTTTAAAGCTTTCCATAAAGGAAGCGCCTTCATGGATGTCCCATCCAAAGATTCTGTCAATCTTATTTGCTACAACGATAAATGGAGTCTTATACATTTTCAAAATATTGATTGCCTCATAGGTTTGAGGCTTGAAACCTTCGTTTATGTCAACAATTAAAATAGCCAAATCCGCTAAAGCTCCACCACGTTTACGAAGTGATGTAAATGCAGCATGCCCAGGAGTGTCTACAAAAAACAATCCAGGAATTGTATCCTTAATGGATAATCTAGCTATAAAATCGCCACATATTTCATTAATTGTATCTATTGGTATTTCAGTAGCTCCGATATGCTGGGTAATACCTCCAGCTTCCCTATCAGCTACAGTACTTCCTCTGATATAATCCAAAAGGGTAGTTTTACCATGGTCTACATGACCTAAAACAGATACAATTGGGGATCTAATCTTCATATAACTCCACTCACAACTAAATAATTCAATAATTCAATAAATTTAAACAATAATAATTTTAATTCGATTATAGACAACGAATTGATTTTTTAAGAAATCTGAATCTATTCGTAAATCCAAGCGTTATCAGACATGGAATAATCACAAATTTCTTCTTCATCGAAGAAAAGAGCAATTTCTCTTTTAGCAGATTCAGGTGCATCAGATGCGTGGATAATGTTTCTTCCAGTATCCATACCGAAATCTCCTCTAATGGTTCCAACATCTGCTTCTTTAGGATTGGTTGCTCCTACCATTTTTCTGATTACAGAAATAGCATCGTCTCCTTCAATAACCATGGTTAAAGCTGGAGCGGAAGTGATGTATTCCACTAAACCGTTGAAGAATGGTTTTTCAGAGTGTTCTCCATAATGTTCTTTTGCTAAATCTTCATCGATTTGTCTTAATTTCATAGCTACGATCTTAAGACCTTTAGCTTCAAAACGGCTTAAAACTTGACCCATTAAACGTCTAGATACCGCATCAGGTTTCATCATTACAAAGCTTCTTTCAATCATTGTTTAACCCATTTAACTTTTCTTGGTACTCTACCAAGTTTGATCATATTTTTTTCACATTTACTACTACAGAAGAAATAGATGGATCCGTCTTTCTTAACGTACATTTTACCGGTACCGTCTTCTATTTCTTTACCACAGAATGAACAAGTTCTCATGTTAAAACACCTTCTTTAAGTAAGATAAGCTCATAATAACCTAAGTTATTAAGGAGTTCTGATCTCCTTAGCTTCTCTGATTGTGTCGAGTAACATTAAAATATCGCCTTCACGTACAGGGCCCATGATATTTCTTGTTAAAATTCTTCCTTTGTCTCTTCCATCGAGAATTCTGCATTTTACTTGCATGATTTCTCCAGTCATACCAGTTCTGTTTAGAACTTCAATAACTTCTGCTGGACTTCCTTCTTCCATATTATCACCTATTAATTATTTTGAAGATATGTATCTTCTAAGGCGCAATACTTATTCTTTAAGTTCTGCAACTTTTTCAACAACTTCTGCTACTAAGTCAGCAGCATCTCCAGCATCTACAATACAAGCGGAAGCAGTTCCAACACTTAAACCAGCAGCTGCACCAACTTTGTCTTTGGTTGCTAAGTATACGTAAGGAATTTCTTTTTCTTCAGCGAGAACAGGAATGTGAGCAACGATTTCAGCAGGATCTACATCTTCAGCGATAACGACTAAAGCTGCGTTTCCTCTTTCGATAAATTTAGTTACTTCGTTAGTTCCTTTTGCTACTTTACCAGTATTTTGTGCTACTTCTAAAGCTTCTTCTGCTTTGTTAGCGATTTCTTCAGGTGTGTCAAATTTTACATAAATGTTTGCCATATAATTTACCTCCTTTTTCATCTGGCTTTTTGCCATCCATCGGCAAAATAATTACTATAAAAATCAGTAAAATAATCAAATATCAAAAAATAATCAATATTGAAATTTAAATTTCTATCAATTATAGATAAAACTTTTTAAATATGATACATAAGATTAAATCAATTTG
>JAZNRM010000330.1:0-5162 GCA_045590695.1 Methanobrevibacter sp. | reverse complement strand
ATTAAAAAATATTAAAATAATTAAGAAAAATAGAAAAATAGAAAAATGAAAATTGAAAAAATTTATTCATTCATTTTCAATACAGGATTCTTTTCCTGAGAGAATAGAACTGCTTTTTCATCACCATGTTCCAAATAAAGCACTTTCTCTTCTATTACATCACCAACAACAGCAACTTCAAATGAATATGGAGTTAAAGCGTCAATGATCTTTTGGCAGTTTTCCTCTTTTGCAG
Source organism: Methanobrevibacter sp. (assembly GCA_045590695.1). GTDB lineage: Archaea > Methanobacteriota > Methanobacteria > Methanobacteriales > Methanobacteriaceae > Methanobrevibacter. The sequence continues at coordinate 4,927 of JAZNRM010000330.1, read as the reverse complement.
TGAGTACAAAAGCTGCTCCAGGATAAGCCCTTAACCAATCCTCCCAAGAGACATCCGGATTTCTTGGAATCAAATCAAGGTTAACGCAAGCCCCTACACCAGATGCCTCAAGAAGCATCTCTAAAGTACCAAGGGTTCCAGGATTACTGATATCCTTTCCAGCGGTAGGAAGATGGGCTTCTGCAATTTCCTGCATGACCTTTATCTGATCTTGAACCAACTTGTCATCCTTTTCATAGGTAGTGTCCCAATTTAAAGCAAATTGAGGATGTTGCCTTCCATCAGTATCAATAGCTACAAGGACCTTATCACCAACACTTGCACCTGCAGAGGTTATCAATGAATCTTTCTTTGCAATACCTGCAATAGCCACATCCAATGAATTGAATTCTGAATCCGGGTGAAGGTGTCCACCAACCATAGGAACATTGAACTTCTTGCATCCATCTACAATTCCTTGAAGAAGGTCATCATAAATCTCATCATCGAAAATGGACATTGTGTTTACCATAGCTATTGGCTTTCCACCCATAGCTGCAATGTCATTAACGTTTACAAGTACGGAACAATAACCTGCCCAATAAGGATTTACACTCATCAATTGGCCCCAAATTCCATCGGCAGCAAGCAAGATAACCTGATTGTTTCCAATATCAATAGCTGAAGCGTCATCTCCAAAATCAAGGAGGACTTCACCGGAGATATTATAAACTTCACCTAAGGTTTTTGTAACCTTTTCAATGGAATTCTTACGGCTGACTCCTACAAATTCCTGAAGTGATTTAACAAGTTCTTCAAAATCCATCATTACACCTTTAATAATAAAAATAATTTAAAATAATTGAAAATAATTGAATTTAATAATAATTGAATTAATAATAATTAAATTTAAATATAAAATAATTTTAAGAAAAATATTTAATAAAATAATCAAAAAGTTAATCCTGTTTGTTTTCATCCTCTGATGGTTCTATAGACTCTCCAAATTCCTCTTCAATATATTCAGCCCATCCGTCAGCCTCATCTACCTCATCTGCCTCTTCATCAACAGACTCTTCTTGAGAAACATCATTTAAGTTTTCATCCAGATAAACCTCTTCAACAGGAACATCTTCATAAATGACTTCTTCTGCATCATGCTCAACATAAATCTCTTCAACAGGAGAATCAACTACATCATGCTCAACATAGATTTCCTCTACTAAAGGCTCATCACTGTCATGCTCAACATAGATTTCCTCAACTGGAGGCTCATCAATAGTTTCTTCAAAAGGAACTTCATCATAATAAATTGAATCCTCATCATCAACATAGACTTCATCATCAAGATAAATCTCTTCATCAAAGTAAACCTCTTCATATTCACCGGATCCATGTTCAACTATAATCTCTTCAAGTTGAGCATCTGAAAGTTCCTCAAATTCATCATCGGTATATTCATCTTCAAGTGGAGAATCGTAATTTTCATCCAAATAAACCTCTTCTCCTTCCTCAAAGGACTCATATTCAAATCCATCAATAAACTCATCCAAGTTCTCAACAAGCTCAGGATTTTCATCAACAACCTCATGATAGGAATCAATCACATTATAATCACAATCCTTCTCTACAAAGCTTGGAACGATGTCCTTTACTTTTTCAATAAGATGATCCTTGAAAACTTTGAAGATAACTGTTTTGAATTCCTCTACGGAATTAGCTTCCTCATCATATGGCATTTCAAAGGTGTCCTTTGACATGAATATTTCCTCATTGATGTATTGGCCAACAATATCATCAAAACCGGAAGCAACTTCAATGAATATTGATTTCTCATTGACAAAGCCGTTTTCAACAACCTTATCCAAATCCCCATCAATGATTCCAATGATTGGAATATTGAATCTGTACAAAATGTCGGAGGCAACCAATGAAGTGTCATCACCTATTGTAACAACCAAGTCAAAGTCCTTGAATTTATAAATGTCATAAGCGGCATGATCCACATAAGCCACTTTAAAGGAATACTCATCCTCAGAAATTTCACCGGAATAAAGGTTTCTCTCAGTATCCTTTACATAAATATCATTATGGGACAATATCCTCGGATTAACGTCTTCAGATTTTCTAAGCAAACCAGTTTTTACAATAATCCTTTCCAAATCAACAGGACCTAATTTTTCAAGACCATGATATTTGATTGTTCCGTTGATTATGTCTACAATCATTCCATCACGGGCAATAATGACAATGGAATCTGCATTGGAATATCCGACGACAATACCATTAATGAAGATATTTTCATCAGGGCTTACACCATGAATCTTACGGTAAGTGTAATGGCTGGTTTCATAATCATCATAGGATTTCAATAAGTTTTCAATGGATTTATCATCTTCCCTCTCTTGATTGTTTGAGAAATAGGATGAAACAACTTCTTCAGGTGTGACTTCAATTAAATCCAAAGCTGCCTTTAGGCCATCAAACAATTCTTCAAAGTTAAATGAAAGTGATTCAAGCATGTTCTTATCGCCTAATCCTAAACGTGACCTTTTGCTTTTTCTGCTCTTTTCCAATTGCTGATTTAAAACACAATTCCAGCTGATGATTGCACCATCTTCTTCTCCTGGCCTTTCTATCTGAATAACAGGAATGCTTGATTCATACAAGGACTTATGATTGGTAGCCAAGAAATCCTCATTGGAAAGCTGTTTGAAATAATGAGTAAATACCTTATAACCAAAAACACGTCCTGTTTCAGGAGACTTTCCATAATTCAATAGGAAAATGACATCAGCATGTTCCCTATTGAAGAGCTCCAATGATTGACTAGGCAATAATTTTAATGATATGTCAATGACATCCTCCAATCCAGCATCAATCACTGCTGTTCTGCCCATTGTTCCTCCTAAACGGCAACGGACATTACCAAAATTAGATAGGATATCAATAATTTTTTTGGCCCAACCGGAATCAACTATTCCTGGACCATGTACAACAACACCAATTTCCATATTCACACCAAATACAGTTTAATAGGTTTTTATTCTTCTTTTAAATACTTTAGACCCACATATTTCACAATCATCGAAAGGATAATCTGCATCAAACTCTTTCTTGCATCCTTCACATGTTTTAACCCAATTGTATATTCCCTTAATCCCTTCAGTTATTATGCTGCCATATGGAATATCAATGATTTTCAAAACATTCTGCATTGAATAATCATCGGTTAAAACCTTAATGTTTTCATTTTCACATCTTAAGTCTAAAGCTAAAGCCAATAGCTTTTTATCCGCTTCGGATAAACGCAAGTCATCTCCAGATTTGGAGATTGTTTCATTCAATTCTTTAATAAACTCTTCTTTTGGCTCTTTTATTATTATTTTTCCTTCTTCAATAGCTTGATCTAATAATATCTTGGATTTCAAGTCCTTAACTTCATCAGTTATCTCAGAAACAGTGAAGTTAAATTGGCTTTTTGGTTCAAAGCCGTTGATAAATGCAGATGCATCCAAGATATAAAATAAATCATTCATGATAAATATATTTATATTTTAAATAAATAAACTTAATGATATTAATTTAAGTAATAATCGTGTAATAATATGAAAAATTCAATAAATTATAAAAAATATTTTATATGAAATTAATAAAAATTAATATGAAAATATATCAATTTAAAAAAAAAATAATACTAAGAAGTTTAATTAAAAAGAATCAAATGGAAGTAATCATATGAAAAGCGAAACTATGGAATTGCATAAAAAGAAAGCACCAATAAAGGTATCCTGTGGTGTAATCACTCTCAGCGATAGATTTTCCAATGACAAGGAAGGGGAAGAAAAGGACTTGTCTGGAAAATACTTAAAAGAAGAACTTTCCAAAAAATATGACGTTGATGCTTACGCAATCATTCCTGATGAAATGGACACCTTAAGAAACACTATCGAAGAAATGATTGATAACAGAATAGAGGTTATCATTACAACTGGTGGAACAGGCCTTGAATCAAGGGACATCACAATTGAAACAATTGAACCTCTTTTTGAAAAGGAAATCAAGGGATTCGGAGAAATATTCAGAGCTATCTCTTATGAAGAATTAGGTGCAGGATCCCTATTGTCAAGAGCAACTGCAGGAATCTATAGAAAAACAATGATATTTGCAATGCCTGGCTCTCCAAATGCAGTAAAGACTGGCCTTGGGATCATCATTGACGAATTAGGCCACTTGAAAAAGCATGCCACAAAATAAGACTTAGATATTTTAATAATTTTAAATAAAAGTTGAAAAAATAGGATTCCGAAAGAAATAGATTATCTATTTCTTAATGGAATTACTATTAAAAACAATAAAGACAATAATAAGACACCAATAGGATTTCCAGCTTTAGGACTTAAATCCATGCTATTTTGAGAATCTTCATTTGAATTTGAAGCCATTTCACCATTCATGCCCTTTGCACTTGAAAAATCAACACCTGCAGATAATGCTGTAAACTCTCCATCAAATTCCCCATCGAATTCTTCTTCAAATGATTCCTCTTCCTCATCCAAATCTTCATCAGAATCATCCTCATCAGAATCGTCCTCTTCATCGTCTAAATCATCCTCATCATCATAATCATCATCTAGATTTTCAGAATCATCCTCATCATCATACTCATCGCCATCATCAAGGTCAAAATCGTCTTCATCATCTTCACCGAAATCATCACCATCAGAAAGAAGACCATCATCAGTTCCCGCACAAACAGAACCAATGGCTACGATTAGAACCATCAATGTAACGATCATTAAATTAATTATCTTCATATTGACACCAGAAAAGTTATACTAATTTAAATTATATCTCTATCAATTTTAGAATATAAACTTAATTAAATTAACTTATGCAGATTAAAAAAAGATAAAAATGATGAAAATATGAATGAAATGATTTAAAA
>JAZNRM010000329.1:0-4688 GCA_045590695.1 Methanobrevibacter sp. | reverse complement strand
ACATGATTATGAAATTATAGAAAATTATAGAAAATCAAAAAAGAATAAAAAAAGAAAAAATAGTTAATATTAATTAACTATTAAATTATAAACCTCTTTCATATTCTGAGAATGGTAATGGAGTATCTCCATTATCAACACCACTGTAATAATTAAAGGTTTCTTTAACTTTATTATTTACAGTAGCCCAAACTTTTGAAACAGGAATTTCAGCTGGACAGACATCAGAACATTGTCCACAGTTAGTACATGCATCTGCCATGTGAACCATACGGGTTAAATGGAATAAAGGAGCTCCAGGTATGTGACCTCCAGCAATCCATTCAGGACCCTCTGCTTCAAGACAACAATCATCACAGTAACATAATGGACAAGCTTCTCTACAACCATAACATTTGATACATTTAGAGAATTCATCTTTGTATTTGTAGAGAACATCAAGAATATCTCCAGTAGTAGCATCAAAATCTTTTGCTTTTTGGTTTTGTGCTTGTTTTACCATGATTCCGTTGATCTTATCTCTGATTTCAATACCTTTAGGAATAGGTTCAGTAGTTTCGACTAAGCCAGCATCTACAACTGCATTCATAACATCTGCACCTTTTTCAGTGAAGACTTCTACGAAAGTTGCTTTACCAGCTAATTCGCCAATAACTCCCCAGTTACCTAAAGCTAAATCAGCATTTGATGGGATATTCATGTCACATCTTTGACAATTTTCTCTTCTACCCATTCCATCTTCTTCAAGAAGATCTATTTTAATTCCTTTTTCTTGACCATCCTTAGTTTCAGCAATAAGATTACCTTTAGCAATTTCTTCTTTTACGACATCTGCAGGGTCAATCTCATAAACATCTCTAAACATTTCCATTGTAGCAACAGGTGGTAATGTTCCTCCACAGTTTACTCCAACTAAAATAACATTATCTTCAATGATTCTATCTTTTCTCATCAATTCACGGATAGTCATTGCATCACATGGTTTACAAGAAACAGCAACTTTTAAATTTCTTGCACCATCAAGATATTTGGTTAATACTTTAGCTAAGTTTAAAGTACCACAATGTAATGAACCTGCAGATTTGATAATGTCTTCAGGATCAGTGATTAAGATAGGTTTTGCATCATATAAATCGTATCCCTCTTCAACTGCGAGTACTGCTTCAACAGTTCCAGATTCTAAGAGATATTTCATTATAGAAGTTACTACACCACCATATTCACCTTTTTCTTTAATAGCTTTATCAGATGAATAAGCATAACATTTACCATTTACTTCTATTGACATATTATCTACTCCATTTTTGTTACTGCAGCTGCAGAAACTTTAAATTCAGGCATTTTTGCTACAGGATCTAAATGTTCAGATGAAGTTAACTTGTTAGCAGGGCATTCTGCAAAGTGGAATGGAATGAAAATGATTCCTTTCTTAATATCTTTAGTTACTTTAGCGGTAATTTCAACATCACCACGTCTTGTAGATACTTTAACTGTTTCACCATCAATAATATTTAAATCTTTAGCGTCTTCAGCATTAATTTCAACAAAACCGGTTGGAACTTCTTTATCTAAAGTAGTTGATCTTCTAGTCATTGAACCAGTGTGCCAGTGGAATAAAAGCCTACCAGTTGTTAAAATGAATGGATATTCATCATCAGGTGACTCACCAGGTTCACGATATTCAATTGGGAAGAATATTCCTAAACCATCAGCAGTACCGAATTTTTCAGTGTGTAATATTGGGGAACCAGGGTGATCTTCAGAAGGACATGGCCAATGTAAAGCTTCTGGTTTTTCCAATCTTTCCTTGTTCATACCTGCATATTGAGGAGTGACTGTTCTGATTTCTTCAAATACATCTTGAGGGGAGCTAAATTCAAATTCGGTTGAACCTAATCTTTTAGCTAAGTCACAAATAATTTCCCAATCAGGGCGAACTCCTTCTAAAGGTTCAATAGCTTTTCTAATGTATTGAACTCTTCTTTCAGTACTTGTGAAAGTTCCATCTTTTTCTGCCCATGAAGTAGCAGGCAATACAACATCTGCTAATTGTGCAGTTTCAGTTAAGAAAATATCTTGAACTGCTAAAAAGTCTAAGCATTCTAAAGATTCTTTTACGTGTTGAATATCTGGGTCAGACATCATTGGGTTTTCACCCATTAAGTACAAACCTTTGATTTCCCCTGCATGTGCAGCATTCATAATTTCTACTACAGTTAAACCTACTTCTTTTTTCAATTCAGGCATATTCCAAGCATCAGCGAATTTTTTAGCGTTATTCTCATCAACAACAGATTGGTAACCTGGATAAGACATAGGCATAGCACCCATATCACATGCACCTTGCACGTTGTTCTGTCCTCTTAAAGGATTTACACCAGTACCTGGTTTACCAAGGTTTCCAGTTAACATAGCAATGTTGGAAGTGGATAATACATTATCAGTACCACTAGAGAATTGGGTAATACCCATTGAATAGATAAGTGCTGAAGCTTCAGCAGTTGCATAAGCAATAGCAGCTTCTCTTACTAATTCAGCAGGAACGCCAGTAATCTCTTCTGTAGCTTCTGGAGTGTAAGATTTAACAACTTCTTTTAATTCTTCATATCCAGTTGTTCTGTTTTTAATAAACTCTTCGTCTTCTAATCCTTCTTCAATGATAACATTCATCATAGTATTTAATAATGCAATGTTTGAACCAGAAGTTAACGGCAAGTAAATATCTGCTAATTTAGATGTTGCAGTGTATCTAGGATCAGCAACAATAATCTTTGCTCCTTTTTCTTTAGCTTGAATAACTCTTCTACCAATAAGAGGGTGTTGTTCTAAAGTGTTAGATCCTATAATGAATATACAAGTAGAATCAGCAATGTCTCTAATAGAGTTAGTCATAGCTCCAGAACCGAAAGATTTTGCTAAACCTGCTACAGTTGGACCGTGACAAAGTCTTGCACAGTGGTCAACGTTTTGTGTACCGATAACTTGTCTAGCAAATTTTTGCATTAAATAATTATCTTCATTAGTACATCTTGCGGAAGATAAAAATGCAAGCTTATCCGGACTTTCTGCTTTAATCTCTCCTAATTTTTCAACAATTAAACTTAATGCTTCCTCCCAAGAAGCTTCTCTGAATTCACCATTTTCTTTGATTAATGGTGTTCTTAATCTATCTTCTCTTTCAACAAACTCAAAAGAGAAATTTCCCTTAGGACAGACTTTTCCTTCATTAACAGGATTTCTTTTCCAAGGTTCTGCACCGACAAGATGACCATCAACGGTTACTAAATTAAAACCACAACCAGTACCACAGTATGGGCAAGTAGTCGGCGTATATTTCATCTCAACCATTTTATAATCTCCAAATAAAAGTTTTTTACTAACAATTATAAAAAATCTAATTTCTCTAATAATAAAAAAATAATATTAATATAATATTAAAAAATATTAAAAAATACTTAGAGGTATTAAAAAATCAAATTTGAGCGAACAATTATATTAAATTTTTTATTATTATATAAATATATTATTATTAATAAATTATGTTAAATGCTTAAAGATAATATAGCATTACCCCTAAGCATTTAATGCATATGACTACGTTTATTCACGTAAGTATACGAACCAGTATGCACATGCTACAAATACTGCAGCACCAACGATGTTACCTAAGGTTACAGGTATTAAGTTGTTGATGAAGAATTGTGCCCAGGTTACTTCAGCACCTAAGAAGATACCTAATGGGATGAAGAACATGTTTGCGACACTGTGCTCAAATCCAATACATACAAACGCCATGATTGGGAACCAAATACCGAAGAATTTACCTACTACATCATCAGCTGCGTTAGCTAAGTATACTGCTAAACATACTAACCAGTTACAACCAATACCTCTAAGGAAACATTGTACCCAAGTTAAAGAAGCAGTTGATTTTCCAGCTGCCATGAAGGTAGCTCCACCTAAAGCTTTGGTGTTAGCAATGGTAATTGCACCGCCAGCGAATGCTTCAGGTACCATAATACCAGTTGCGTAAGCAAGTACGTAAGCAACAAAGAGACCACCGACTAAGTTGAATACCCAAGATCCAACCCAGTTTTTGAGTAATCCCATAATATCAGTTTTACCATCTAAAAGACCCATAGTCATAAACATTACGTCACCAGTGAATAACTCAGATCCACAGATAACAACCATAATTAAACCTACAGGGAACACGCCCCCGAAGATCAATTTAGAAATACCTATTGGTACGCCACCAGCTACTGCACCAGTGTTTGCTACTTCTGCAAGTAATCCACCGAATGCAATGTAAGCACCTGCTAAGAAACCTAAAACAGCAAGTTTTAATATAGGCATTTCACCTTTTGCGGTAGCTGCAGATGCAATTGCTTTTGCAGTATCTGCAGGACTTTTAAAACTCATATATCTCAACCTCTTTTTTAAATTATCCCATATAATAATCAATACTCTCGAGGTTCATGTCAAACCTTACATAAAGAGAGCATTAATTATAATTATTTATCATTCATATAAAAAGACTTTGCTATTAAAATGAAAACAAAACATTTATATAGTGAGAATGTACATTTTTACAATAGTAAATTTAGTTCATATCGATAAAAAATATCGAAAAATTAAAAAGTGTTCAATTTGTTTAGAAAAATAATAATAAATATGGATAATGAATA
>JAZNRM010000328.1:0-1895 GCA_045590695.1 Methanobrevibacter sp. | reverse complement strand
TTTTATAACAACGCTATGAAAAATTAAAGAATCTGTAAAAAAAGTTCTTAAAAATGTTTTTAGAAAAATAAGAAATAAAATAATGATTAAAAAAATAAAAAAATAGGGTTAAAATGGAATATTCCTATAAGTGCGAAGTCTTTTATATGACTTTGTATTCCAGTTTTTAATATGGCCTAAACTGTTTCTATAGCTTGTTCCATCAGCAGAATACCATCTTCCATTTACATATATCTGAGCCCAGACATGACCTGTAGTGAATCCTGAACCAAATCTGCATCCTTTTGCATGGGCATACCTTGCTGGAATCTTTGACGCTCTGCATAAAGCCACAATTAAACTGGAATGATCACAGCAATTTCCTCTTTTGGTTTTCAATGTCTTTGCAGCTCCCTTTTTGGAATTTGCATAATAGCTGTATCCTAAATTATCCCTAACATAATTGAATATTGCAGTTGCCTTTTCCAATTTAGTGGAATATTTGCTTGTAAGCTTTTTGGATAGTTTTCTAATGGCTTTGGTTATCTTAGCGTATCCTCCACCATATTTGTATTTGCTTACAGAACGTTTAGTGTTTTGATTCAATCCTTTCTTGAACTGGCCTGAAGGGTCTATGATTTCCAAAGTTGAAGAATTGCTTGATGGGCCGTAAACTCCATTGTTGCCATAGGAAAAGCTTACTTTATATTTTCCTCTTGGAAGCTTTAATCTTATATAAGCTATTCCAGTATTCCAAGTGGTTCTTGTATAAGTCTTTCCATTTATTGTGAACTTGACCTTTTCTTTTTTCAGTATCTTTCCATCAGCACCTTTTAATAATATCTTAAAGCAGTTTCCTTTAAGGATAGTGTAAATTAAAGGCTTTGTATAGGTTTTCTTATATACCGGCAATGTCATGGACAATGTTGATTGTTCAAAATAATCCTCATCATCGAAAACACAGGTGAGATTAACAGAACTCTTATCAGAAGGCATCTTCACATAAACTTGACCTTTTGAATCAGTGGTTTTAATGTATTCTACACCATCAATATAGACAATCAATTCCTTATTTGACAATGGATTTCCATTGGAATCAACAAGCTTAATGGTGAAATCAGAAGATCTGTAAGCATAAGACTTTAGAGTTTGAATATCAGTCTGCTCATACAATATCACATTGGAATAAACAGATTCTGCAGGATTATAATCCAAGTCACCATCATATGAAACTTGAATGTTGTGCATACCTCTCATGCTAAAGTCCAAAGATAGGATAGCTATTCCATCCTCACCGGTATATGCAGTTTCAAAGGTATAAACTCCTTCAGGATCTTCTATTCTGAAGTAAATCAATGCATCACTAATAGGGTTATTGTCCTCATCCACTAATTTTACATAATAATCTTCATTTCCATATATTTTCCAGTCATCTTGAGAAATGATTTCAAGACTTGTATCTTTTGGTTCTGGCTCTTCATCAGCGGATAAATCATCATTATATTGAGCATTATCATTTAAATTTTCATCCAAATCATCATTTAAACTATCGTCTAAATTATCAGCCAAACTTCCACTTTGGACTTCATTTAGAGAATCATTTAAAGTCATATTATCGCTTGAATCTGAAAAATCATCACTGACTAAAGCCAATGAATTCTCATCCATGCTGTCTGCTGAAACTCCAGAGACAGACAGTATTGTTATCAAAAGCAATAATAAAGCAAATTTATAGTTAATACTTACACCAGCCAGAAAATACTTGAATATGAAAAATTTGATTATTTTAAAATTGTTTTAAAAATTAGGGAGTAATTTGAATCAATTACTAAAAATAAATGAATAAAAGTTTTTTAAAATAAATGTTCATATTAATAATTTTTATTAATACATTACAATAGTATTTTAATATTTCA
>JAZNRM010000327.1:0-9132 GCA_045590695.1 Methanobrevibacter sp. | reverse complement strand
TGTATTTTTTAGTTTCTTAGTATTTTTAGGAATGTTAATATTTCTAAACGAAGGAGATATTATCCTCGATTATATATGAGCACTATATAATAATACTATACCTGTACTATTGTACAATGTATTCATTTGAATGATAGATGTAACTATTGTTCTGTTTTATTTTTTCAATTAAGTTTTTTTAAAAAACTTAATTCTTTAATTCTTTTTTTAAATTTAATTAATATTAATTATAATTCTGTGGGCTGGTAGCTCAGATGGTAGATCGTCGCCTTGGCATGGCGGAGGCCCCGGGTTCAAATCCCGGTCAGTCCACTTCTAATTTTTTCTTTTTATTATTGGGTTAATAGTTTATAAAATAAGTGTGTAATTGTTATATAAACAAAACAAGAATAATTTTTGAATAAAAAAAAGAAATTAAAAAGGCATTACACCTTTTTAAAATTTAAATTGCAACTTATACCAATTCTAAATAATAAAACTCCTTTTGCTCCACCTTTCATTGCTGCTTTTGCATCTTTGAGAAGAGCTGCATGGGATAATTTTTTAGCATTCTTATCAGAATGATATGATTGCAAACCAACCCAAATTTGAGCTCCATTTGATTGGCTAACGAATTTTTTTGTTACAGAAGTGAGCCATGTCCTTTTTTTCTTGTAATTGCCTTTATATTCCATTGGTGTCAAGACATCAGCATATTTACTCATTGTTGAAACATCTTGACCAAAAGAACGGGTCATCGCACTTGGTTCAGGCATTATGGCAGCTGAAACAATACAATTCTGTTTAACTTTACGGACTTCAGTAGAAGCTTTTTTCATAAAGTAGTTTATTGCACGATTAGGGTCTTTATATAAATGTGCAGTACCTCCGAAACGGACATAATCAAAGTGAATGCCGTCTACTCCTTTAATCTTTGCATAGCTCTTAGCTTCTCTAATCCTTTTATTTAAGAAGGAATATTTGATTTTGTTATTTTTATCGATAGGTCTAACCCATTTTCCGCCTCTATAACAGACTTGCATCCATAAATGGACTTTAATTCCATGTTTATGCGCTTTTTTGATAAAGGAAGCAACACCTGATCTTCCATATGTTGCTATTGCATGAACATGAAGGAAAATGTGTTTAGTTCCTCTTTTTGCAAGGCTTTTAAGATTCACTTTTTTCATATGGTTGGACCATAGCCAATATCCATCCCCTTTAGTCATTTTAGGTTTGACTTTTATTTTAAAAGAACCGTTTGAAGCTAAATAAGGTGAGTTGCTTTTAAATGAATATTTGACTTCATGCAAGCCTTTTTTAAGGTATAAATAAATTTTAGCATTACCATACTTTGTTGTTACAGTAGTATAGGTTTTTCCTGCAACTTTAAATGTGACTTTTTGATTCTTTAAAGTATTGTTTTTTGAATCAAGCAATTTTACATAAAATAAGCTTTTTAAGCCTTGACGATAATTGATGTATTTATCTCCAATTCTTAATTTGGTTTTAATTGCAGATGCGATAGTCACTTTACATGTTTCAGTTGCATTACTTGTTAAATCATCACCTAAATAAGTTATTTTTGCATAATAAGTTCCCTTATTTAATTTAACATTCAGCTTGACTTCACCATTTGCATCAGTGGTTTTATTATAAATGACGCCATTTAATTCAATTTGAAGTTGTTTTGAAGATAATACAGTATTATTTGCTGTTAATTTGATGCTTATTGTAGTTGTAAATGACTCATATCCTTTAACATCTGAAGTAGTTATTGTGGAATTTGCCTTTTCTTCTACAACCTCATCTTCATCATCATTGTCGTTATCTGTTGTGTCTTCAGGAAGTGCATCAGTTGGATTTTCAGCAATTATCTCTTCACTGTTTTCTTGTGTGGCTTGATCTTCAATTTGAATCTCCTGCAATTCATCAACTGCATTTTCATCAGCAGATACCATCAACTCATCATCTGCTGAAACTGCAGCAATAGATAGAATTAATAAAGTGAAAATCATTATTAAAAATATTTTTTTCATAATAAAACCTTTAACTTTTATAATTTTTATATTTAATCAATATTATGAAAATTACATTATTAACTAAAAATTATATACTTTAATAAATATATTTAAATATAATATAGATTTTTAAACGATTTGAAATCTATTTTAATGATACTAATATTATTATAATTCAAAAAGATTAAGAGGAATTAAATGACTTATAAAGAAATTTCCAAAGAGTTTTTAGATAAGGCTAATGTTACCATTGGTGATACAATAAAGGTAACAAAAGAGGATATTTCCTACGAGGGAATATTGCTTGACAGATCTGAAGATGCAAAAGATGCTTATATTGTAATTAAACTTGACAGCGGATATAATGTTGGAGTGAACATTGAATCTGCAAATATAGAACTTATTGAAAAAGGAGACAAGCCAAAGATAGGTTTTGAAGGGGATAAAATAGAAAAAGACCCTAATAAGCAAAACATCTCCATCATATCCACTGGTGGTACAGTATCTTCCATCATTGATTATAAAACTGGAGCTGTACACCCTAAATTCACTGCAGAAGACTTGTTAAGGGCAAATCCAGAGCTTTTGGACCTTGCAAATTATGATGTAAAGGCTTTGTACAACATCTTGTCTGAAAATATGCAACCGGAATATTGGGTAAAGGCAGCAGAATCTATTGCAGATGACATTAATAACGGTGCTGACGGTATTGTAATTGCTCATGGTACAGACACTATGCATTATACTTCAGCCGCATTGAGTTTTATGATCAAAACACCTGTTCCTATTGTAATTACAGGTGCACAAAGAAGTTCAGATAGACCTTCAACAGATGCATTTCTAAACATTTACAACTCCTGTGGAGCTGCATTATCCGACATTGCAGAAGTTACTGTATTGATGCACAATACATTGAATGATGGTGACTGTGCACTTCATAAGGGAACTAAAGTTCGTAAGATGCACACAAGCAGAAGGGACACATTCAGAAGCATTGATTCCGAACCAATAGCTCTTTTAAGGGATGGTAAAGTGAAATCAGTCAATCTCCCATATACAAAACGTGGAGAAAATGAATTGGAATTGAATACAGCTATTGAAAGCAAGGTTGCTTTAATCAAATCATTCCCTGGAATCAAGTCTGACATAATTGATTATCACATTGACAAGGGATACAAAGGATTGCTTATAGAAGGAACCGGTCTTGGACATGTTCCTGATTACATGGTGGATGCTCTTCAAAGAGCTAATGATGAAGGAATTCCAGTTGTAATGACTTCCCAATGTTTATACGGTACAATAAACATGAATGTTTACAGTACAGGAAGGTTATTGCAGGATGCGGGTGTAATTTCCGGTATGGACATGACTCCTGAAACCGCTTATGTAAAATTGGCATGGGCTTTAGGACAGACTGATGATGTAAATGAAGTTAAAGACATTATTCAAACAAATGTTGCTGGAGAATTGAATGAAAGTTCTTCACTTAAATATTTCTTGAATTAGGGGTGGTAGAAAATGGCTAAAAACAAATCTAAAAAAGGAAACAAAGGAAAAAACAATAAGTCTGAAACTCCTAAGATTGAAAGAAATTGGGAAGAGCTTGGACTTATGATGGGTTTAGAGATTCACCAACAATTGAATACAAAGCATAAGCTTTTCTGTCCATGTTCAACTGAACTTATTGATGATGAATTCGATGATGGAATCATAAGAAACTTAAGGCCAACTCAAAGTGAATTAGGTCAAATAGACAGAGCTGCATTGCAAGAATCCTTAAGGGATATGACCTTTAAGTATGAGTCATTCAACAATCACACTTGCCTTGTTGAAACTGATGATGAACCTCCACATGCATTGAATAGGGAAGCATTGGACATTTGTATTACAATAGCTTCACTTTTGAACATGAAAATGGTTGATGAATTCCATACAATGAGAAAACAGGTAATTGATGGCAGTAACACCGGTGGTTTCCAAAGAACCGGTCTTGCAGCAACTGATGGTTACTTAGACACTCCATATGGTAGAGTAGCTATTGAATCATTAGGGCTTGAAGAGGACGCAGCAAGAAGAATAGATTCAGATGATGAATTTACTGAATTCCGTCTTGACAGATTAGGAATTCCTCTTGCAGAAATCACTACAGATCCTTCAATGCACCATCCAGAGCAAATAAAGGAAGTTGCATATATGATTGGTCAAGTATTGAGAAGCACTAATGTAAAAAGAGGAATCGGTACAATCCGTCAGGATGTAAACATCTCCATTACAAGAGGTGCAAGAGTGGAAATCAAAGGTGTGCAAGACCTTGACTTGATGCCTGAAATTGTAGAGAGAGAAGTTCAAAGACAATTGGCTCTTGCAGACATTAAAGATGAACTCATTAAAAGAAATGCAAGTGTTGAAGATACCATTTACGACCTTGATGAGGTATTTAAAGACACTTCCTCTAAGATCTTATCATCTGCAGCAAGCATTAAAGGTATTATATTAAGAGGATTTGATGGACTTATAGGAAAAGAGATTCAGCCAGGAAGAAGATTCGGTACTGAATTGTCAAGTTATGCTAAAAAGATGGGTGTTTCAGGTCTTTTCCACACAGATGAATTGCCTGCATATGGTATTCAAGCAGATGAAGTAGATGCTATGAAAGAGTTCTTGAAAATAGGTCCTCAAGATGCAATCATCATTGTAGCTCACGATGAGGATGTTGCAGTAAATGCATTAAATGAAGTCATCAGAAGAGCAAACATGGCATTTGACGGTGTAGTTGAAGAGACAAGAAAAGCATTGGATGATGGAAACACTGAATACATGAGACCTCTTCCAACTGCAAACAGAATGTATCTTGAAACTGACATTCCATTGTTCCAAATCACTGATGACATGGTTGAACCTATTAAAAACAATCTTCCAGAGCTTCCTGATGAGAAGAAGGAAAGAATCAAGAAAGAGTACAAGCTAAGTGAAGATTTAGCTAGCCAAATCGTTAGAAGATTGCTTGGAGATACCTTCGAATCATTATTAAGCAAGGTTAAAGTTGATCCAACTACTGTCGCTTCCGTTCTTGTATCTGATTTAAGGGATTTAAGAAGAGAAGGAATTGAAGTTTCAATCTTCGATGAAGATAAATTGGTTGAAGTATTCTCACTTCTTGAAGAAGGTAAAATCTCTAAGGATGCTATCAAAGACTTGATGGTTGAAGTAAGCAAAAAACCAGATGCTGATGTAGCGGAAATTGCTGAAGAAGCTAATTTAACTCTTTTAAGTGAAGATGCAGTTAGGGATATCATTCATGAAATAGCTACTCAAAACGAATCCATGATTAAGGAACGTCAAATGGGTGCTATGGGTCCTTTAATGGGAATGAGCATGAAAAAGCTTAAAGGAAAAGCAGATGGTAGTTTAGTAAATAAAATAGTTAGAGAAGAGATTCAAAATCTTTTATAATTAGATTTTTTTCTTTTCTTATTATTTTTTTATTATTTTTATTTTCTATATTATTTTACAATTTTTTATTCTTTAAAATTAATTTAATATTCTTTTAAAATTCTATTGAATTCATTCAAGTCTATTTTTTCTTTCTCTCTTTCTGTCAAATCGATTGTTATATCATCATCATTAAAAATGATTTTTTTACCTTTATACTTATCCAAATTACTTAAAAAATCATTTACCCTATTTATAAGTTTTATTATTTCCTCTTGATTGTTTGGATGAGCCAATTCCAAAATAGGAATGTCTTTATTTTTCATTATGTTTATGACAAGTCGGTGCTCATTGATGCATCCTGTTCCACCAAATAGGATCAATTCATTCAATACGTCATACATCGGCTTATAGTCCTTTGGCCTATGGCCTAAGATAATGGCAGCTTCAGCATTCTGTATAATAACGTCCATTAATGATAATCTTCCTCTGACTCCTGATGGGACTTCATTGGTTGTGTATTTGTTTCCAATCAATATCCTTTCCCCATATAATGTAAATGGAGCTCTGCTTCTGTCCAATTTATCATCTGGGTCTTCATTCTCATTATTATTGTACTTTGAAAAGTTAGTGGGGGAGATGTATTCATGCCCATTTTTTTCAATTAGGGGAATAATGATCATTGCCGCATCAGGTATAACTGCCACTTTCATATTTTTAGCCCAATTCTTTTTTTAAGTCTCTTTTGCTAATTTTTATATGCATTTTTCTTATTTTTTATATCTATATTATTATTTTTATCTTAAAATATATAAATAAGTAAGAATAATTGTTAATTAAGGAAACAATTTTATATTTTTCTTTTAATTTATAAATTGATGAATATTATTAATTATTAAATGATTTAAGTATTTTTTAGACAAGTCTTATTGGTGTAATTATGGAAGAATATGACATTATAATTATTGGGGCCGGTCCTGCTGGATTGACTGCAGGAATGTATGCTGGAAGACAAAACTCAAAAACTTTAGTCATTGACAAGGGAATGGCTGGAGGATTAGGATTGGAAGTGCCTATGATGCAAAACTATCCTGGTTTTGACATGATTGCTGGAATGGAACTCATTCAAAAGATGAAGGCACAAAGTGAAAAATACTGTGAAATTATGGAAAATACAGTAATAGATTCCATTGAAAAGGCAGAAGGAGGATTTAACTTAAAGACTAAGAATTCTCCATTGCTAATGACTAGCGATGATGCCGGTGAAAAGGAATTCTTCACTAAAACAATCATTTTTGCTACTGGATCAAGTCATAGGCATTTGAATGTTCCTGGTGAGGAAGAGTTCTTAGGCCGTGGAGTGGCATACTGTGCAACCTGTGATGGAATGTTCTTCATTGGAAGAGATGTTCTTATGGTAGGTGGAGGAAACAGTGCTGCTCAAGAGGCATTATACCTTAATAATCTTGGATGCAATGTAAAATTGGTTCACAGAAGAGATGAGTTAAGATGTGAGCATCACCTTCAAAATGCCTTAAAGGAAAATGGAATAGAAATCCTTTGGAATTCAACCATTGAAGAGATTAAAGGGGATATGGCTGTTGAATCAGTTACCCTTTTAAGGAATGGTAATGAAGAGGATTATAAAACAGATGCAGTATTTGTTGCAATCGGTGATGATCCTTCAAATGACTTGGCTAAGGAATTAGGAGTTGAATTGGATGATGATGGCTACATCATTACTGATAAGAAACAGGCTACCAATGTTGATGGAGTTTATTCTGCTGGAGATATCACTGGTGGTGCAAAACAGTGGGTTGTAGCTTGTGGTGAAGGTGCAGTAGCTGCTATTTCCGCTTATGACTATTTAAATCTCTAATTCTTATTTTTTTATTTTATATTTTTTAAAGAAATTTTTCATTCGTATTTTAACGAATTATTAATTTTATCCAAAAAAAATAAAGTAAGATATTTAATTATTTAATCAAATACCTTATCTATTGCTTGAATCAATATTTTAGCTCTTTTATCAGTTTGAGATTTTTTCTCATAGCTCCAAGTCTCAAATACAAATGTAGGAGTTCCTGCCTTAATCAATGGTAAGTGAATATAAGGAGGACTTGTTTGAGTTGGAGGAGACCAATACAGCATCTTAGAGTTTTTCTCAATAGATTTAATTATTTTAATGGTCTTTTTAGCCAATTTCATTGAAGGAGCATGTTGGTTCTTTGGAACATGTATAAAGTAAGTTTGCTTATATGTTATTCCAGAAGTTGAATGAATGTCTGCTACCAAATCAAAGTTTTGCTTTTTGGCATGAGGAACAATATAGTTTTTAGCAAGCTTTTGGCCTCTCATCCTTAATGTGGAATATGATCCTTTCTTGTTGGTTAAAACGATTCTATAAACATAATACTTATACTTCATACTCACTTTATTTTTTATGATTTTATAAAGTGAATCATGGATTTGATGTTCCATTGAATGCAATCCTACAACATAAGCTATTTTGTATTTAGAACTGCGGTTTCCAATAGCTCCAATAAAGTATACCTTTCCATAGCTGGTTTTTCCTATAAGCTTGCTTGTAAGCACATTTACTTTGGTGCTTTTGCTTACAGGCATGTAATTGCCTTTTCCAGCATACTTGATGGTAACGCTATAAATATTGGATTTTAAGCTGATTTTCAATTTAGCTAAACCGTTCTTTTTGGTTATTCTTGTATAGGTTTTTCCATTGATTGTTATCTTAAGGGTTTGATTAGCTATTGCCTTTCCTTCAGTTGTTTTCAAGTAAACGTTCAAGCAATTGCCTTTAAAGATTCCATACTGTGCAATTGTCATTTTAGTATAGATTGGCTTTGCAATAACTCTCAAATTCAATGTTTTTGATGAAGACTCATATTTGTCATCCCCTTCAAAATTCAAGGTAACCTTATAGGTTTTAGCTGCATTAGTTATATTGAATTTAGCTATTCCATTGCTGTTTGTTGTTGCAGAAAGGGTCTTACCGTTTATTGTAAGAGTTACTTTCTGATTTGCAATGGCATTTTTAGAGCTGTCTTTCAAATAAACATTTAAATAATTATTCTTTATGACATAATCTACAGAGCTTAAGGATGTTTTTTCCAATACCACTTCTTGAGGTTCATCAACTATTGGTTCACTTGGATCAGGATTATCTGTTGTAGGTTCTGTATTGTCTGAACCCTCTTGTGCAGGTTCTGTTACCTCAGGTGTAGTGTCTGTAGAGCATCCTTCAGAATCATCTGTGAGAACCTCATTCACTCCAGAGTCATCACTTAGAACTTGATTTGATAAAGCATCAGCGCTTTGATCTATTTCACTTGCAGATATAATGCCTATGTTAATTATAAAAAGAAAAATCAAGATAGCGCAAAAATATCTGAACATTTTTTTATTCATTTAATACCTCCTTTCGGGAGTTTAAATAGTCTAATAAGTCTGAAAATTAACCTAATTTTAAAATAATCATTAATCAAAAAATAAGAAAGAAAAGAAAATGAATTCTTAAAATTCTAAAGTTAATATTCTTTTTCAGTAATAAATACATAGAATACATAAGCTATTGCCAATACAACAAAGATAGGTAATAGCCATGCAAAGAATTTAATTAAAGCTGCTACTACAATAATAATTATCAAATAGGTTATTAATTCATCGAATTTCATAGTTCTTA
>JAZNRM010000326.1:0-6168 GCA_045590695.1 Methanobrevibacter sp. | reverse complement strand
TATTTTAAATTCATTTTTTGAAAAAATCTTTAAAAAATTACCAAGATACGACCTAAATAAAAACAATAAGTTTCAAATTTCATCAATTAAACTACGATAAAACAGCCAATCTTAGATAAAATTGACTATTCTAATTCTGTTAATTAAAAAATATTTAAAAATTTATTATTCATCATCTTGGTTTACATACCAATTGATAAATTTTTCTAAAGAATTTCTTCTATGTGAATACTGGTTCTTCTCTTCTGTAGTAAGTTCTCCAAAGGTCTTGCCCTCTTCCTCTATTATGAATAAAGGGTCGTAAGCAAAACCAAGATTGCCTCTTTCTTCAAAAGCTATTTGACCTTCGACACGCCCTAAAAAGACCTTGGGCTCAGAATTGGGTGTGCAATAGCCAATAACTGACCTGAATTCAGCGTATCGATCATCAACTCCATCCATAAGTTTTAAAATGTTTTGGTTTCCAAGTGAATTCTGTACAAATTTTGAGTAAGTTCCTGGAAAACCATTTAAAGCTCTTATGAATAAACCAGCATCTTCAACAATCACAGAGCGATTTAACTCTTGGCAAGCATATTTAGCACCGAATCTTGCTACATCCTCAAGAGTTCCTTGAGGTTCCATGTAACCTAAATCAATATGCTCAAGTTCAACGCCAAAAAGTTTGAAAATATTCTCTGCTTCTATTACTTTATGTTCGTTCCCAGTTATAAATGTTATCATAGTTTTTATTATATAAAAAAGTTTTAATATATTTATCTAAAAAAACCAAACAAAAATGAAAATAAAAAAAATTAAAAAAGAATTAGTTTATGAGGAATGGATTAGTGAGTATATCTTCCTCTGCCTTCAATCTCAGCTATCTTATTTGCCATTTTAGACTGATTATTGGAATCATAAGCTTCTAAAATCCAGTCAAATGTTTGAATAGCTATATCATAATCAATGCTTTGGAATGATTTCTTTAAAACCAATAAATCTGCTGCCTTATCTTCCAAAAGGTCAGAATACTTTCCAAGGCCAAAGTCAAAAATAGCTAAATTATTGCTGATATCATCTAAATTATCATCTATCAAAATCATATTGGAACCTGTCAAGTCACCATGAATGATATCACCATCATGGAATGCCTTGATGTTTTCACCTATTGCAATGGCCAATTCCCTTCTTTTCTCTTCCCCAATATCATGCATGATATCCTTAACTAAAGAGCCATTGATCTTTTCCATAACAATTGATTTCTCTTCAAAGTCAACATCATATAAGACAGGAACTCTGACACCAGTCTTTTTAACATCAGACAATATCTTTGCCTCACTCTTGGTTCTAAGCTTTCTGATTTTATTGTCAATCTCTTCTATCCTATAGGATTTGGAAACCCTGTTCTTTACAATGGCTTCCCTTCCAAGCCAAGTTGCTTCATAAATATCTGATTCAGCCCCTTTAGCTCTAAGCTCTTCAGGCAAGTTCAACTTGTATTTTGTATTGTCAACCCATGGAGCATCCACTTCATCGGTTCTGAACCTTTGAATGATATTTGTATCCTCTATTTTAAGTGGACCATAAGCCTTATACATCAATTGGCCGAGCCATGCAATCATAACACCATTGTCTCCAGAGTATTTCATCTCAGGCATGTAGAATTTTGCATAATGCTCTTCTGCCATAATCTGCATCATTTCCCTAAGCCTACTGTTTGCAGAAACTCCCCCACATAAGAGAACCTCATCCTTTTCAGTATGTGCAAGTGCCCTTTCTGTCACTTCAACAAGCATTGCAAATGCAGTTTCCTGAAGTGAAAAGCATATATCCTCTATCCTTTCTCCATTCTTATGAGCCCTTAAAGCTGCACTTAAAAGACCTGAGAATGAGAAATCCATACCCTTGACAACATAAGGCAAATCAATGTAGGAGCCTTCCTTAGCGAGCTTTTCAACAACTGGCCCTCCAGGATGTCCAAGACCTGTTTCACGACCGAAATGGTCAAGGCAGTTTCCAATGGCGATATCCAAGGTTTCACCAAAGATCCTGTATCTGCCTGATTCATAAGCAATCACTTGACTGTTTCCACCGCTTACATAAAGGGTTACTGGATTTCGAGCGCCAGTATCCAATTTTCCTATTTCAACATGACCAATACAATGATTTACACCAACGATTGGAACATTAAGGCTTAATGCAAGTGTTCTTGCAGAAGTGGCTACAGTTCTAAGTGCAGGACCAAGACCTGGACCTTGTGAAAAAGAGATGAAATCAATATCCTTATAGCTAAGGCCTGCCTCTTCCATAGCTTGTGGAATGAGTTGAGGAATCCATTTGGCATGATGTTCAGCAGCTTCCCTTGGATGTATGCCTCCCTCTTCTGGATACAATTGCTTTCCAGCCATAGCCAATACATTGCCATCACTGTCTACAATGCCTATTCCAGTCTTTTCTGCAGTTCCTTCAATACCTAAAGATATCAATTAAATTCACCATTGGATTTGTAAATATCGAAAATAAAGTAAATAAAAATAATTTAAAAAAAATTAGTTATAATTAATTTATTAACATACATTTATATAATTTTTACCAGTAATATATTTATAGAAATGAGTTAATTAATTTAATGAATTGAAAACTTTAGAAATTCAATAAATACTTAATAAATTTTAAAAATTACTTGTTCAAGATGATAAAATGATAGAAGGATTGAAAACTTACGGATCAGACAAACTTGTAAAAGAATTGCCAAACTTGAAAAACCCTATTTTTATTTGTACAATAGCTACAACTGAAACATCCAAGATTCCAGGTCTTACTGGTGCTGGAGCCACTCCAGAACTTACAAAATACACTCCTGCTGGAGATGCAGAGCTTATTTTGGATGGAGAGGTTAAATGTATGACAGACATTCCTCAAACAATCATTGGAGAAGTTGTAACTCCTACTCCATCAATGATTACAAAAGGTTCCCTTGCACTTTGTGACTGTCCTGTAATGGTTTTGGATGCAGGAAGTGAAATCAAGGCAAACTCTGATGTATTTGACATAAGCGATGGAAAGCATGGAAAAGACATTAGAACAGGAAAAGCTGTAGAAAACCCTGAAGAACTTTTTGAAAAAGGTTTTGAGCTTGCTGAAATCCTATCTGAAAAGCATGACTACATCGTAATTGGAGAAAGCCTACCTGCAGGAACAACCACCGCTCTTGGAGTATTGGTTGGACTTGGCTATGATGCTAAAGGAAAGGTCAGCGGTTGCATGGACACAAACCCTCATGAAATGAAAAATGCAATTGTTGAGGAAGGGTTGAAAAACGCAGGTTTGGAAGAGTCTAAAGAAAATGATCCTTTTGATGTTGTGAGAGCTGTTGGAGACCCTATGCTTCCAGCAGTTGCAGGAGTCCTTATGGGTGCAAAAGTTCCTGTCGTATTGGCAGGAGGAACTCAACTCACTGCTTCTTGTGCAATAGCTAAGGCATTGGATCCTGACTTCGACTTCTCAAACAGTTGCCTTGCAACAACTGCATTTGTAGTGAAAGATAACACTGCTGACATGCTTAATATTGTAGAGCAAATCGGAGATATCACTGTAAATGCGGTAGACCCTAACTTTGAGATTTCCACTGTCGAAGGTCTTAAGAATTATACAAAAGGATTCATCAAGGAAGGAGCAGGCGCTGGAGGAGCAATGTTCTTGGCTCTTATGCTTGGAAACAGCATTGATGAAATCAGAGAATCAATTGAAGAAGCATGCGGTTAAATTATTAATTTAATTTAACTATATTTTTTTAAAATAAGTAATTATTCGTAACTATTGAAACAGAAGTGAAAAATCTAAAATTGAATTTAAAAAGAGAATATGGAATAAAAATTGAAAAAATAGATAAAGAAAATAGAAAAAGAGAATAGATTTATTCCTGAATGGAAATAAATGCTATTTTTCCACCTTTAATAACTTTTAAACCTTCACCATCATCCAAAACTAAGTTTAAAAAGTTATCAATGGTAATTATTTTTCCTTCTACTTCTTCCCAGTTTTTTAAACCAATAAGAACATCTTTGCCTTTGAATTTAGCAAATTGTTTATTTACTTGGAAATTGTCACTCATTATATTGCCTCTTTGAATTATAAAAATAAAATCTTAATTTAATGAATAATATTCGTAAAATATTATTTATATTTAATCCATTATAAACTTATTTAATTATTAAATTGATTTTGAAACAATTAGTTTAAATTCAATTCATTTAAAAGTTTATCTCTTTCTTTTCTAAGCTCACTTAAAAGCTTTTCATCATTGCACCCTTCTTTTTCCAATTTTGCTAAAGTGTGTGTAACAGCTTGTAATGTAGCTTCAAGTTGATTTACAGACATATTTTATCTCCTTAAATTTTTTACAAATTGAATTTTAATTATAATTAATTTCTATTATGTATCTTATATTATATATTGTTTGTGTATTATGAAATAAAATTGAATCATTTGTCATACCATTCCTTTAAG
The DNA here is from genome assembly GCA_045590695.1 of Methanobrevibacter sp. Classification (GTDB taxonomy): domain Archaea; phylum Methanobacteriota; class Methanobacteria; order Methanobacteriales; family Methanobacteriaceae; genus Methanobrevibacter. The sequence continues at coordinate 1,680 of JAZNRM010000326.1, read as the reverse complement.
GCATCCAAATCATGAGCCATATCCAATATCAAAGGAGTCAATGTAGGTACATTTTCCTCTAAAAGGACATAATCATCACTGTCTTTAGGATTTCCTTCGTAAAAAACACCATCAATCCAATAATAAGGCCTTCCCCTTGGGTCTACACGCATTTCAACAACAGGCTCATACATTCTTGTAGCCAATGGACATATTTTAGGTTCATAGGAATCAGGATCAGCTGGAACATTCAAGTTCAATATGTCAACCCCCTCTGGAAATCCATTGTCAATGACTTTTTGGATAAGTTCCCTTAAGACCTTTTGACTTGATGAAAAATCAATTTCAATATGGCCTTCATCAAACTTGATATTGTCATCAGGAGTGTGCTGGCTCACTGCAATTGTAGGAATTCCAAGAGAAGCAGCCTCTGTTGCAGCACCGATTGTACCAGAGGTGGATAATTCACCTTTACCTGTGTTTCTGCCAGTGTTGATTCCGGAAATCACCAAGTCAGGCCAATCATCCATAATTTCATAAATGCCTATAGTCACTGCATCTGTAGGAGTTCCAGTCACCCCATATCCAATGTCACCATCTCTCAAACTGACTTCATTAACCCTGATAGGTTCAACGAGAGTCAATGCATGACCGATTCCACTTTGCTGTTTAGAAGGTGCAACCACAGTTGTCTCTCCAAACTCATCAGCAACTTGCTTTGCTGCCAAAATGCCAGATGCATCTACGCCATCATCATTAGATAATAAGATTTTCATATGAATCAACAAACAATAAAAATTAGAAAAAATATCGATTAATAAATTTCCCCTTGAATTTAAAATCTAAAAGAATAAAAAAAGAAGCTAATTTAAAAATATTAGCTCTAAAATTATTTATTTGCGGAAATCAATTTTCTAGCTGCTCTCATGTCATTGTTGTATATGTGGCCAGAAGTGGAATGGTAATGAAGACCGCCAAAGTTTAGTTTCTCTCCCATGATTTCCTTATTGACTTCCTCTTTCATCTTGATTCCAATGTATGTGATGAAGAACATGTTGGAATAGAATGCTCCGAAAATGTCATTGGAACGGAAGAAACAGTGAATGGTTAATTCCCCATCCCTAACGAGAATCTGTATAACCTGCAAGCAAGGAATGTCTTCCCTATCTCCATCCAATGCAGGGTCAATTGTAACAGCAACTGCACGGTTACTTCCAGTAGCAGTTAGGATTCTTTGTTTCATGGTTTCAAATTGGTCTACACCAAAATGTTCCAAGATACGGTTAGGGTAAGTGTAAACAAAACCTTGATCATCCCTTATCTCAAAGGACTTTACATATTCATACAATGCATCACCTTTGATTGGGCATGATGGAATATCAAATTTTCCGCTTTTGATTTCTTCCAACATCAATTCAGGAGTCATGTGTTGATATTTAGCTCTGAATTTCAAATCCAATGGATCATCAATATAATAATAATTACCAAGACTTTCCTTTAAATGATGATCACTGTCCTTATAGGTTTCCTTTCCTTCTTTTAAGATTTTATCAACAAAATCTAAGTAACATTGACCAATAGATAACATAATAAACGTTCCTTAAAATTATAATTAAAAATAATCTAAATGTATTAAAAACTCATTTTAAAAATCAATTGTTTTTTTAGATTACATAACTAATAATAGTATATATTTTCATG
>JAZNRM010000325.1:0-2631 GCA_045590695.1 Methanobrevibacter sp. | reverse complement strand
AATGAGAATTTAAATGGATTAAATAAATTAAAAGAGGAGTTGTCTAATAAATACAATGAGATTTTAAGAAATGAAAATCAAATGAATCTCCTAAAGCCATATAGTGAAAAGCTTCCTACCTATAATGAATTTAAGGCATCTCTTACTGATTTAAATAATTTTAAACAGGATGAGAAAAACAATAAGGAAATTATCACTAAGATTGAAGGTTATAAGTCAATTATAGAATCTGAAAAGGGAAATCATGAAAGATTCGTATCTCTTGAAGGTGAAGTCAAGGCTTTAAACAATAAAAAAGTGGAATTATCTGCTGAACTCAAACGTTTGGATGAATTGGAAAGAGAGAAAAACACCTTAATCAGGGATATAGATCAATACAATAATGATTTGGAAACTTTCTACAATGATGCAAAAATAGTTTTATCTGAATTTGAAGAGGAAATCAATCCAATCAAGACCAATGATGATTTGAATAGCTTGGAAAGTCTTGTTGAAACTCTTAGAACCACTCTCAAAAAGGAAATCGATGAAATTGATGAGGAATTAAAGAAATTGAATAAGGAATCAATAAGCTTGAATCAGGAAATCAAGTCATTGGAAGAACCTTTGTCTGACATTAAGGAAGTGGATAATAAATGTCCTGTTTGCCAATCAGATATTAGTGAAGATAAGAAAAATGAACTCATTCATATGTATGAGGAAACAATCAATACCAATACTAAAAGGATTGGTAAAAATAATGAGAGCATCACTAAATTAAACAAGGACAAATCATTAAAAGATGCTAATTTATTAAAGCTTGATTCAATTAAAACAAAGATATATCAGAACAAACATATTGTTGGAGATTTAGACAAGTTTACAAAAAGTTTGGAAACTGTAAATTCCAAAATCAATGAGCTTCAAGGCAAAAAGAATGAGCTTGAAGAACTGGATAAGATAATTGAATCCAAGAATAATGAATTCAAAGAGCTTGAATCTCATGATAAAAAGTATTTGGAAGCAAATACTCTTCTTAAATCTTTTCCAGATGAATCCAAAATCAAGGATGAATTATATACCATTGCAGGTAAAATCAATCTTGAAGAAGAGAAACTTAAAGCTTATATCACTTCAGATTCCAATCTTTCATTGGATATGAGTTTTGAAACTTTGGATGAAATGATAAAAGACTTATCCGAAAAGGATACAAGATATCATGTTCTATTAGGTTCTGTAAAAGCTAAAGATGAATATGAAGAAAAATTAAAGCTTAAAGCAGATGAAATAACTCAAAAGGAAAATGATATCAAGGAGATCAAGAAAGCAATCGAATCTTCAGAATATAATGAAGAGAATTACAGAAATATGATATTCCTGATTGATAGGCTCAATGAGAAGTTCAATGGATACTCTAAAGAGATTGCTGTAAATGACAACAATTTAAAGATCTATGAAACTACAGTGGAAACTATTGAAAAGACCATTGAAGCAAATAGAAAAAATAAAGAGGAATTCATTGCTGTAAAGGAATATTATGGTTTGCTTGAAGATTTAAGAACTTTCTACAGTAAAGACGGTATTCAAAAGGACTTAAGAAGCCAGTCCAGACCATTGATTCAGAAGTATACAAGGGAATTCTTTGAAAAATTCAACTTCAACTATTCTGACTTGATATTGGATGATGAGTACAATATTTCCATCTATGGACCTGAAGGGGAATCCAATATAGAAATGGTTAGTGGTGGAGAGAAAATAGCTATCGCTCTCGCATTAAGGTTAGGCATTACCCAAGCTATGTCTAAAGGAAATATTGAGACAATCCTTTTGGATGAGCCTACCATTCATTTAGACACTATCCGTAAACAGCATTTAATAACTGTTTTACGCAGCATGTCTGTAATTCCTCAAATGTTGATTGTAACTCATGATGATGAATTGGAGAATGCTGCAGACACTCTTATTAGAGTTGAAAAAGAAGATGGTATTTCCACAGTTAAAATAAACAGTTAAATCTGTTTAATATTTAAAAATAGTTTAGATAAGTAATTTAATTATTTACTTATCCTTTTTATTTTTTATTTTTTTATTTTATTTTTATTATTTTCAATGTTTTATTTAAAAAAGACTTTTTTTACAAATTTAAAAAAGAAGGAAATGATTAATTAAAAATCATCACAGAATTCGTCATAATCTCCGCTTACAATGGATCTTATGTCATCTACAATGCAATTTGCATTCCATCCAACAACTGCCTTTGCCTTTTTCTCAAGCTCTTCAGGAACTATTTCCATACCATAAGGGCGGACTAATAATATAGGTATGTCAAATTCTTCTGCTTTTTCTATTAAAATGTCAATATGCATTTGATTATAATTGTAAATTCCAGATAAAACAACAATAACATCTACTTTTTCAAAGAAACTTTCTCCAAAAGGAGCGTAGTCCCTTGCCATTGATTCGGTCCATAAAAAGTCTGGTTTAGAGTATAGTTTCTCTGTAAATTGTCCATATTCGTTTTCCTGATCGATTCCACGTGTAATAATGAGATTATAGATTTTATTGTCTTGTTCCTCTTCAAACATTTTATCCTTCCTTTTTTAATTTTCATTAAATTCATGTCTTATATTTTATATTGTTTTCTTAATATTT
>JAZNRM010000324.1:0-3170 GCA_045590695.1 Methanobrevibacter sp. | reverse complement strand
TATAAATTTTGTATTTTTAACATATAAAATATGCGGTAAAATAAGAAACTAAATTGCAAAAAGATAGCAATGAATTAAAAAAAAAAGAAAAAAGTTAAAGAATTATAAGAAAAACTAATGGACAGTTTTAATTATAATCTTAACTCCATTTTAAATTTTAAACATAACTAAAGTGTTATGTTTCTATGCATTAGAATCTGCGTTATCAGAACTTGAAGCCCCATTATTAATGGTCCAAGTAGCAACTCCATCCTGCATGTCACTTATTGTAAAGGTATCTTGGCCTACACCACCTAATAGGAATAATCTGGTAAAGACAGAGTCTTTAAGTTCATTATCCATTAATATTGCAGTGTACTCATTACCGGAACTTAAAAGGTATAATGTGAAATTTCCGTTTTTATCCAAGGTCTTGTTTACAGTTAAGTAGCCGTCTTCAATAGCAACAAGATTACTTGCTTTGAGAGGGTTATACTCAGTACCGTTTAAGTCAACTTTACTACCATTGTTAGCCCAAACAGCAGTCATTTGAGCAGTGGTTTGATTAGTACCATTAGATCCTCTTTTTACTTCAGCATTGTATAAAACATTGCTCTCATTTAAAACTGTAATGCTGCCTTGAGAGTTAGGCTTGATTGTAACATAATTTGGAGCTACATAATATTGATAGTTTGTACTGTCTAATGTATCAAAGTTCCATGAACCGAAGTAGGACCACCATCCAGCTTTTTGAATCATGTCTGAACTTAAAACAAATGCGACATTATTCGGATTGGATGGGTGTGACTGTTTTACAACAGCACTTGCTTGGCTTTCAGTTAAATTATAGTCTTTGACTAAGGTTGATTTAGCGTTTTCCCTACTCATACCTAAGGTTTTGTCCAATGCATCAACTGCAGTTACATTGCTTCCTGTGTAATTGCATAATAACTCAGAAGCATTGCTACCGGTAGTTCCCAACATCTGCAAGATTCCTTTAGATTGGGCGAAATCCGAAGTAGTCAATGCTTTACCTACCCAGTATGCACGGTCCCCTGACTGAGAACCCCCATCGAAAGAAGTTGGATGGTCAGATGCAATTTGGAATAGGTAACCGAAGTCCCACCAGGAAATGATAACTGTATCGTTAGTGGTGTTTTCCTTAACATAGTCCATAGCATTCCATATTGGGTCACTTGAACCAGGAACTGTGAGAGCAGTAGTCTGGTAAGCACCACAAACAGTTGGAGACACTAAAGCTAAAGTGATCAATACAACAACCAATGCCTTTTTAATGGACACATCTGAGTCCCTAATAGATTTTCTAAGGTAGATGAATACTCCAGAAATAACTACAAGAGCAACAAATACGATTGAACCTATCATTAAAGCATTATCAACAGCATAACCTATTTGAGTAATTGGGAATGCAATCAAGAATGAACATACAATAGCTATCAAGAATAAAGTTCTGTCATCATCAATATTTGCTTTGACATAATCAACTGCATATCCTACAAAGATACCTGCACAGATACCCATAGGAACAACCAATACCTGAATAAACCTTGTACCTTGAGTTACTGCTGCTGCAGATGCAAGAATCCATACAAGGAATAAGCTTAAGTAAAGCACGTTTAAACGTTTACTTTTATTGATTTCATCAGTTGAACCGAAAGATCCAATATCTTTAAGGGAAATTCTGAATCTGTCTTGTTCTTTTCTTACAGAAGTAGCTTGACGTTTAGATTTATGTGGTTTTGATGAATCTCCTTTAACCTTTACAGATCTTAATCTGAGCAATCTTTGTATGAAAGTGAATAAGACCAATAAAACACCGAAGAATGCGACGATTCCACCAATACCGTTTATGATACCGCTTGTGTTTGCTAAAAATGCTCCTGGAAGTCCACCAGCTAAAATGTTAGGTCTTTGCATCTCTGCAACAGAAATAAATACGTTAGGCCATACATCATTTGCAGTGGATAAAAGTGAGAAACCTCCAGTAAGGCCGGATATAGCGTCTAATATACCGCCTATTCCAACAGTGAACAATAAGCCGATAGCACCTAAAACAACAATTAAAGCTACTGGGAACAATTCTTTTTGATTAACCAACCAGCTTAGCTTATTACTATAATTTTTAAATGGTTCCAATACTTCAATGTCCAGATAGAAACATAATATGAAGAACACTATCATCACAATTATCATTACTGCAGGATAAAACATATACCCAGTCCATGAAAGGGAATAAATACCAATAGTGATAACAGATAAAATTGCAAATATTATCCTATGAACCAATTTATCGCTTTTAACCGCTTCAACAAAGAAGAGTATGAAGAATAAAGGCAAGGTTACGTTAAACATATCTGTATCGAAAAATCCTGCAAATGTGTGTGTAATATAATTAGGACCTAAAGCTACAATCAAGGTAGCTGCAATTGCCCCATAATCATTGGTTATTCTTCTTGTGAATATGTAAACAGGAATAACAGCAAATGATGAAATTAATGCACCAGTCCAAAATGCCACTTCCTTAAGGGACATGTCTTGGAACATATTCACTATTCCATATAAGAATGATGTAACATATGCAATCATCGGCTGATAGGACCCTACATCCCTTCCTGATGGATAGTATGAATGCATATCCCAACCAGAACCATTTACTAAAGTATCACCAAAATATCCATGATCCATATAATCTTGAGTCATCCTTAAGTTAAAGTATGAGTCCATTTCACTGAAATAAGGAAGACCATCAGCATCCATATAATTCGCTTTGATTTCATTTGGAACTCCGCCAATATCAGCAGCTTGAGCTCTAAGACCAAAAACCAAAACAAACAATATTGCTATGATAACCACAGATTTTAATATTGTTTTAACTTTCTGATTTTCCATATAAAATCCTCGTACATTTTACAAATTAATATTCGAATATATAATTTATAGTCAGTACTCAATCATCTCATGAAAGATAAAAGCGCTTAAATTATCTTATTTTCATAAAACAACATCATACGACTTGTAAAACAAATAATTAAATATATTTTAAAATATATTGCGATAATTATTTTGAATTAAAATTATTAAACTTAAGATTTGATAGGATTAATATTAAACTAATGTTAATAAAAATCAATTTAAATTTAATAATAATTAAATATACATTTTATATACTT
>JAZNRM010000323.1:0-2259 GCA_045590695.1 Methanobrevibacter sp. | reverse complement strand
GAATAAATTTTTCATTTATTTGAATAAAGGGGGATTAATATGAAGTTAAAAGGTAGAAATTTATTAATTTTGCTCATTATCCTAATTTTAGGATTTTCTATTTTATCTGCAGGATCTGCTTATACTGGAACTGGATTCACTCATAACATACCTTATTCAAAATATTCTGACATGTCAAATGATGATATCCTAAACAAGTTTGATGATACAGATTGTCAACCGGAATTCACTGGATATTGTTCTTATGTAACTGATGGAGATACCATTGAAGTTGATGGTCTTGGAAAAGTGCGTTTTGTAGGGGTGAACACTCCAGAAAGAGGTGTAGAAGGTTATATTTGCTCTAAACGTTTTGTTCAGAAATTATGCTTGAATAGAGAGGTAAACTTAGACATTGATGATTCAAAGTATACTGATAAGTACGGCAGATATTTGGCTGTTGTCATTGTAGATGGCAAGAACTTGAATGAAATGCTTTTAAGGGAGGGGCTTGCTGAAGTCATGTACATGCCTCCAAGTGAGTTTTATCCATATGATTGGGCACCTAATTCAGATGGGTATTCCCATTATGTAAGTTCATATAGCTCTTCAAACACTGGAAGCTCTTCATCAGATTCCTCGTCTTACATTGCAAGTGCAAATAGTCATAAGTTCCATTATCCTACATGCAGATGGGGAAAGAAGATTTCTGAAAAAAATAAGGTCACTTTCAAAAGTAGGTCTGATGCAATTAGCCATGGATATGAGCCATGCAAGGTTTGTCAACCTTAATTTTACTTTTTACCCTTAAATAGTGACAAAAACATTAAATATTTTTCAGAATAAATTATTATTATTTATATAACTATTTTTAGGAGTTCTTAATATGAAAGAGGAAGTATTTTATGGAAAAGGCATGGAAAGGGTAAAAGAGGAAGATGAAGACTTATACAAAGTTATTGTAGCTTTAAATGATGCTGTATGGGATGGAAAAGCATTGGATTATAAGACTCAAAAGCTAATAGCTATTGGAATTGCAGCTTCCAATGCAGATAGCCGTGCAACTGAAAAGCAAATGATGAGTGCTAAAAAGGAATTAGGTGTCACTCGTGATGAAGTTGTGGATGTTTTGAAAGTTGTCTTATTGACTTCAGGTATGCAACCATTCAACAAGGCTTTGCAAATAGCAAATAATGTTTTTGAATAATTATCATCAATCTTGCATTTGGAGAAAGACCATGTCTGAAAAGGTATTTTATGGCAAAGGGGTTCGTAGAATCAAAAATGAAGATCCTGAATTGTATGGTGCAATTGAGAATTTGGATAAGAATGTTTGGAATGGAAGCTCATTGGATTACAGGACTCAGAAATTAATTGCCATAGCAATTTCAGCTACAAATCAGGAAAGCTCTTCATTCATGAAACAGGTATCTAAAGCAAAAAAGGAGCTTGATATTAGTCGTGATGAGATGATGGATGTTTTAAAGGTTGTTTTATTGACTTCTGGGATGCCTCCATTTAATAGAGCTTTAGAAGTAGTGAATAAATTATATGATTAAACTTTTTTCAGCTTTTCTTTTTTTTACTTTTTTTTCTGTTTAATCTTTTTTATCTTATTTTATCATTTTTTATTATTTTTTTAAATATTTTCCATTTTTTTAGATATTTTTATTAATATGGTTCAATATAGTAATAATTGTAATAACTTTAGTATTACAAATACAATATAAGTTACTGAAATTTGGTGATATAATGGCTCATCCACACAACAAAACAATAATGAATATGAATGCATCTTCTTTAATTTCTATCATTGAAGATTCCAAGATAACTTATGTACGTGAAAATCTGGACATTCATTTGCATAGAAGTCAAATTAAGCTATTGAAAGATGTAAGAAAACATGAAAAACCTCATCATAAAAACCTCAGAGTAAAACGCTATGAAACTGCAGAGAAAAATGATCACTTTAATTTACATTTGGATTTGTACTTAAAGAGATATGAAAAGCTTGCAAAAAAAGGTTTGATAGAAATAGATGAAAATCCTGAAAATGGACTTCCATATGACTGTCTTTTAACTGAAAAGGGTATTGATACTTTAGAAAAAATAGATGCTCTTGAAAGTGAATGGGAAAAAATAGTTCATATAGAAGAGGGTGATTTGGAAGTTTTAAGAAGAATAGCTATTGATTCATTCGGAATTTCATATAAGCATAAGAAAAATCAGAATTTCATATTTTAGATAGATAATCTAAAACTTTTATTTTTTTATTTTTTA
>JAZNRM010000322.1:0-2454 GCA_045590695.1 Methanobrevibacter sp. | reverse complement strand
AATATAAGCCAGTATTCCAAGAGCATTTGAAAATAAATGAAAAAAATAAATTAAAAAAAAATTAAAGAGAAAAAATAGAATTGAATAGAACTACCTAAATAAGTCATTTTCAATATTTAACTCTTTATAGGTATCTTCAATCTCTTTTGTAACTTTTTTAATCTCTTCACTAATAGCTTTATGTTCTGATACCAATTTCTTAGCATCAATGGATTTTTTCTCTTTATATGTGTCAACATAACGAGGAATATTCAAATTGAAATCATTTTTCTTGATATCGGTTAAGCTTGCCCTATGGGAATATCTTTTTATTTCCTTTCTTTCTTTATAAGTGCTTACGATTTTATAAATATCCTCTTTCTGCAAATAGTTGATTAATTTGGTTCTATCGAATCCTTTTGAAGCATCAATGAATAAAACATCATCATAATAATCCCTGTTTTTCTTAAATATCATCATACAAGCAGGATTATTGGTGCTGTAGAACATATTTGCAGGAAGTCCAATGACTGCATCAAGATAATTGAATCTTTCAACAATCATCCTTCTAATTTTTCCTTCAGAAGCTGCTCTAAACAGTACTCCATGAGGAGCAACAACGATCATTATTCCATCATTATTCAAGTGATAAAGCATATGCTGAATAAATGCATAATCCGCTTTTGAATGTGGAGGAAGAATATTGTATTGCATAAACCTTACATCATCAAGGAAACTCCTGTCAGCGGTCCATCTGGAATTGAATGGAATCTGAGAGACTACAGCATCAAAAGTATAATCCAAATGCTGAGGCTGCTCCAATGTATCTCCTTGCTTAATGTCGAAGTCCTTATAGTGAATATTATGCAAGATCATGTTTTCTCTTGCAATATTGTAAAATGAAGCATTAAGTTCCTGACCACAGATAAAATCACAAGGCAATTCCTTATTAATCTCTAAAAGCAATGAAGCGGAACCGCAACAAGGATCATAAACGGATTCAAGCTTTGATTTCTGGGAAGATATTAATTTTGCGATTAAAGTAGAAACCTCGTTAGGAGTATAGTAATCTGCAGAATTTGATGAATTCAAGGAAAATTCACTTAATAGATATTCAAAGCTGTTTCCAATCAAATCATCAATATATTTTTCATAAATTTCATCTTTCTGATGAATATCCCGGTTTAAGCTGTATTCATCAAATTCATAATCCAATCTATCTGCTTCTAAAACATAATTGGACTTCATTAGATTGTATTCCATTTTTTCATCAACTAATGAATTCAAATCCTTGAAATCCGCTTTAATATTATTCTTTCTTCCGGAACGCAAGCGTCTTTCATTTTTACGTGAATATGAATAATCCTTATTGAATTTTCTATTTTCAAGAATGGATTTGCTTAAAAGAGTGTTATTCCTGCTTTCCTTATCCAAATCAAAATTCACTGGCCCTAATGCATCTAAAATATTGAATACAACACGGTTCTTATCCTCTATTGTCTTTCCCAATTGAGATGCATATAAGTCCACCCCTTCAAAAAGGTTCTGGAAATCCTCTTGGCTTTCTCTTCCCACAGAAGAATCGCTGATTTCATTGAATGCCTTATCCAATTCTTCAATAATGATATTCCCATAATTCTTTGAAGAGACAATGTTTTTATATAAAAGGTCAGGGCTTAAAAAGTATCCTATATCTTCAATTGACTTTTCTCTTAAGGATTTTTTAAAAGCTTTAAGATTATATGCTTCTTCAAACTTAAGGTTCTCAGCTTTCAATTCATTATTAATGTAAGTCTCCAGTTTTTCAGATAGATACTTATAGGAAATAAAGCCTAGGAAATACTTTTGAAACTCATCATCAGTTAAAAAACCAATCCTATTTCCTCTTTTCAAATCTTCATAAATGGACCATAATTGACGCCCTAAAAAGTTCTCCATATCATAACCCCTAAATTAAAATAATAAAAATAATTATAATCAAGACCAGTGATTAGTTTTCATCTAATCTCTCTAATAAATTCTTCATGATCAATTTCTCATTCTGTCTTTCCAATTCAATCAATTCCTGGTTTAGATTGATTCTTTTGTCCATCAATTTAAATAATCTTCCGTATTCCACTTGAGTTTCATAATCAGGAATAGGCAAGTTAATTTCTTTTAGGTGAGTGGTTTTAATGATTTTTAAGGTAGTTCCCTCTACAATCTTATGCAATTCCCTTGGGAAGATATCACTTTTAAGAAGATGATAGATGAAGTCAACATCAAACCCTTCCTTAACCCTTACAACAGCATAATACATAGGGATGATTATTCCTTCCTCTTCAAGCTTGCTTACAGTGGATCCTGCAAGCAAAATGACAATGTCATCTTTCCTTGAATAAAACTTAGGGTTTATGTCCTCAGAAACCTCTACATCCTCAGTTTCAATCCTTGAACTGTCTTCATATGTTTTCTTAAGTACTTTCTGCTCTACTG
>JAZNRM010000321.1:0-34275 GCA_045590695.1 Methanobrevibacter sp. | reverse complement strand
ACAAAAATAAATTTTAAAAAAAGTTCACGGAAATGAAAAATTAAAAAATATAGAAAAAGTAGAAATAGAAATCTAATTATAAAAAAATTTTAAGAAAAAAATAAAACTTTAGTCTAACTCTGCTATATTTTTAGTGAAATTATATGCAAAGTTAGGACATGAACAAGCATGAATATGAATATAATTAGCTAAAGTGTTCCTAACACTGACTCCATCCATACTATTCAATACACCTCTGCCTCTAAGCACATCAAATGCAAGATCATCTGTACTGTCTATGTTGAGTTTAGTGTAATGGAATTCATGTGCACGGAAAATGTCTCCTTCTTCAGATATGAGGTTATCCCTATTGGACCTTGCTACAACATAATTCAATCCTTGAACTCTAGGAGTCATTTCAGCAGCGTATGGGATTGCATTGACCATTCCTAAGCCATCAATAGACTCTGATAAATAGATCAATCCACCGCATTCACCATATATTGGCCTATCTTCATTGTGGAACTTATTGATGGATTTTAGCATGGATTCATTCTCAGACAATTCCTTCTTGAAGACTTCAGGGTATCCTCCGCCAATGTAAAGGGCATCTACATCTGGAATCTCCTCATCCTTATATGGGCTGAATGGAACAATTTTCGCCCCATTATCCTCAAGGGATTCCAATGTTTCCTTATAGTAAAAGGTGAAGATTTCATCTATGGCAACACCAATTTTTAAAGGAGTCTTATTGCCTGTTTTCCATAATTCACCTGGTTTGGAATCATTAGTAACTTCAAGATTTATTGCCTCATTATGCTCCCTATTGAATTCATCCTCATGAATGGATAAATCCACACGATGGCCATGATTATTATCCTCTTCCATTGATTCAATGGCCTTATTCTTATTGTCTTTTAAAGCAGATTTATCGGATGTTTTCATTATATCCTTTAGAGCATCCAAGTCTATATACTCCTCAGCAATATTACCCCAAAGTTCAATATTCCTATTGATCTTTTCCTTTTCAAGAGCTGGGACCAAACCGAGATGCCTTTCTTCCACTGCAATCTCATCATTTCTTGGAATGCCACCAATTACTGGAACATTTGCCAATTTCTCAACTGATTCTTTAGCCTTTCTGAAATGTCTTGGACCTTTGACCTTATTCAAGATAACTCCTTCTATTCTTACATCAGGGTCAAGAGCCTTAAAACCCAATACAACAGCTGCTGCACTTTTCACCAAGCTTCTTGAATCCATAAGTAGAACTACAGGTGCATCTAAAGCCTTAGCAATAGAGGCAGTGTTACCTATATCACTGATAGGACTGATACCTTCATATAGGCCTCTAACACCTTCAATAATCCCCATATTGGATTTGGATATCTTCATAGCCCTTTCAAATGAATTGATTATTTGAAACTCATCCATGAAAAAAGAATCCAAGTTCCTTGATACATTGCCTGTAGCAATTGTATGGTAAGAAGGATCAATGAAATCAGGGCCAACCTTGAATGGCTGAACATTTTCATCTTGAAGTGCCTTCATTATTCCTGTAGAAATAGTGGTTTTTCCAACAGCACTTCCAGTTCCAGCAAGTACGACTTTCATAATATTAAATTAGCATATATTTTATATAAAATTTTCTTAAATAAAATAAGAAATCGGCATAAATATAAGAGATATTGAAAGAAAGTAATAAAAACAAGGGATTTTTAAAGTTTTTGTAATAATAATAGGATACAATAAATCAGAAAAAATAATTTTTATTTGCTTACATAAAGTATATAATATTAAAATAAAAAAATTATATATGAAAATATAACAGAACAAGAATATTTAGTTTTTATATAAGCAAAAATCAAGAAAAATTAAAGAGGTATACTATGTCTACATTGGAAAAAATGCAAGTTTTGGCAGATAGTGCACAATATGACCTGTGCGATTATGTCAGCCATAGCAAGAGCTCACAGGTTAATCTCCCTGGGATTTACCATGCCACTGGACATAATGGATGCAAGATACCTCTCTTTAAGACCTTGATGACAAACAAATGCAAAAACGATTGCAAATACTGCATCAATCAAAGCAGACGCAATTTCACTCGTCTTGAACTAAGTCCTGAAGAATTGTCAAGAGCTTTTTTGCATTACTACAACAATGGCTATGTAAATGGTCTTTTCCTAAGTTCTGGAATCGGTGATACAATAGACAACACTATGGAAAAAACCATAGAAACAGCAAGAATCCTCAGAAAGGATTATGGATACGATGATTACATTCACCTTAAGATTATTCCTGGAGCATCTAAGGATTCAATCAAAAGGGCAATGAGCTTGGCAAATAGGGTAAGCCTGAACATAGAGGCTGCCACTAAAGATGGCCTCAGTGAAATCACAAGCACTAAGGACTACAATAAGGACATTTTAAAAAGATTGGATTGGATGAATGACATAGCAAAGAAGAATCCAAGCTTTGCAAAATCCGGCCATACAACACAGTTGATTGTTGGTGCAAATGATGAAACCGACTTGGAAATTCTTAAAAGAATGGAAAGCCTATACAAGAAAGTAGACCTTAGAAGAAGCTATTTTAGTGCATTTTCACCAGTAGAGGGAACTGAATTTGAAAACAAGGAATCCTGCAATACAGATAGAACAGCTAAACTCTACCATGCAGATGCCTTGCTAAGCGATTACAAGTTTGATGTAAAAGAACTTGTATTTGATGAAAACGACAAGCTTTCCTTGAAGGAAGATCCAAAGATTTTAGCTGCAAGGGAAATGGACATTTTCCCTGTAGAAATTAACTATGCATCCTATAAAAAACTGATACGTGTACCTGGAATCGGTCCTAAATCCGCAAGAAAGATTATGGCCATACGTAAAAACAAGCCATTCAAGAAACTTGAAGAGCTTCAAAGAATTGGAGTTGTTGTAAAAAGGGCTGAACCATACATAAAATTGGATGGAAACTACCAGTCAGCTTTGGATAATTATTAGATAACTAAAAATAATAAATAATTAAAATTATAAATTAAAATTATACTTATTTACTTATTAAATCAAAAGGATAGGGAAAAATGAACGCAATAAACATTGAAGATGTAAAGGAAGAATTGAAAATCCCTGATAAGATCAGAATTTTTGATACAACCTTAAGAGATGGAGAACAGGCTCCAGGCATCGCTTTAACAGTGAATGAGAAAATAAAGATAGCTCAAAAGCTTGATGAGCTTGGAGTGGACACCATTGAAATGGGTTTTCCAACTGTATCTGAAGGTGAAAGAAAAGCTGCAAAAAGAATGGTTGAATTAGGCTTTAAGTCTAATATATGCGGTCTTGCAAGAGTATTGCAAAAGGATATCGATGCAGTGATAGACTCTGACTTGTCATATGCTCACTTGTTTATTGGAACTTCTCCACTTCATAGAGACTATAAGCTGAAAAAATCCAAGGAAGAGATATTGAACCAAGCGATTGAAGCGGTTGAATATGCAAAGGATCATGGCCTTACCGTCGAATTTTCTGCTGAAGACGCTACAAGGACCGAACTTAATTATCTAATAGAATTCTACAAAGGTGTTGAAGGTGCAGGAGCAGACATAATAAATGTGCCTGACACCGTTGGAATTTTAGTCCCACCCACTACAAGAGATTTAATAAGAATCCTAAGAAAGAAAATTAACGTTCCTATAAGTCTTCATTTCCACAATGACTTTGGACTTGCTGTATCAAATTCAATCATCGGTATTGAGGAAGGGGCAAACCAAGCTCATTGTACTATAAACGGTATTGGTGAAAGAGCTGGAAACACCTCTTTAGAGGAACTTGTAGTGAGCTTGAAGATAGCTTATGGCGCTAATATCGGTGTGGATACAACCAAATTGTATGATACCTCAAACTTTATAGGATCAATCACTGGTATAAAGATGCCTCCTACAAAACCTATAGTGGGAGAAAATGCATTCGCTCATGAATCAGGCATCCATGTGGATGGAATATTGAAAAACACTTCCACTTATGAACCGATTCCACCTGAACTTGTAGGTCACAAAAGAAGAATTGCACTTGGAAAGCATACCGGCCATGCTGGAATCAAATCCAAATTGGAAGAGTTCAATATAGAGGTAAGCCCTAAGCAATTCGAAAACATTTACAATCAGGTAAAGACTCTTGGTGATAAAGGTAAATGCATTACAGATGAGGACTTGAAATCCATTGCAATTACAGAATTGAGTACAAGTGGCAAAGAGTATATCAAGCTACTTGGAATGAGTGTAATGACTGGAGAATCCGTATCTGCAACAGCAACTGTAAGACTTTCAATTGAAGGAAAGGTTCTTGAAACCTCTCAAATTGGAGTAGGTCCAGTTGATGCAGCAATAGGTGCAATCAAATCTCTTGTAAAGGAAACCGTTGACATTAACCTTGAAGAGTACAGACTTGAAGCGGTAAGCGGTGGTACTGATGCATTGGCAGAAACCTTTGTAGTGATTTCAGACAATGATGGCCATAGGGCAACAGGAAGAGCTACAAGAGAGGACGTTATCATCTCAAGTGTAGTTGCAGTCATAAACTCTATAAACAGATTATTAGCTATTGAGAAAAATAGCTAAAAACTTTTTTTTAATTTTAAATATTTTATTTTTTTATCATTCCAATTTTTTTCTAATTCTATTTTTAATTTTTTAAAAAAAAAAGATAAAATAATTAAAAAATTTATTAAATTTTAACTTATAGTGTAGCGATAGCCATAGTCAAAATATTCCTTAATCCTGGGGCTAATCCTAATACAAATACTGTTAATTTTAATAGATTTTTTATAGTTAAGTCATCGAAATATTGATCGATTATGTATAATACTGCAACGATGACTATAATTTTCATAGGAAATAAAGTAAGATATGTATCGAATAGCTGATTTAGAGCATTTGGTAAAACATGCTGTTCATAATAATTGAAGTATTCTACAGCAACATATGTTGTTGATGCATCGAACAAATGTGCAAGAACAATTGAAAAATTAATTTTGTATTTTTTCATTTTTGCAATGAACTTGGAAAGATTGATCTCATCAACACTTTTGAAAATATTGTTCTTAATATATAAAACTAAAAACACGAGTCCAAGGAATATCAATGATGAAACTATCCATGTCAATATGACATAAATTATTGCTGTAGAATTCACATTTGAAAATAGGATCACATTAGGCAATGATAATATTATTCCTATGAAAAACAATGAATACCTATAATCGATTCCTTTTTTTCTAAATAGGTATATGCAAAATAAAAATGATAGGATAGTAGTCAATCCTACAAGAATATAAAGTCCTGGAGTTATTAGAAAAACAGTTTTTGGATAAACTCCATTGTCAACTAAAGCTCGTGTGGATGATCCCAGAAAAATAAATGGGATGATTGAATAGAAAATTGATAGCGAATCAAACTCCAGCTTTTTAAACATCTTGATAATTGCCAATATGAAAGCAACTAAAATCAATGTATACACTACAGTATTGAAAACAGTGTATCCAGAGAAAAATGTGCTTTGTATAAAGTCCGGGAGAAAAGTGTCTACAGTCGGCATATTATCAAAAAAATATCATTGAAAATTAATAATTTTATTACTCCTCTCTTTTTGGGTACCTTCTAAGGACTTTCTTTACAAAGACTTCCTTAGCTATGAGGAAATTGCTTGTTCTATGGCCCATTGCCTTGCAACGTCTATGCTTGATAGCTTTCAAGATTCCATCTACAGAATCGTCTCCCTTGGTGTTCACTTCAGTGAATGCATCCCCAACTGATTTAAGGAAATGGGAGTCACTTGCACCTAAGGTTGCAAGTCTTTTATTGTATGCCAATGTTTCTGCCTGCTTGTTTGAGTATCCAAAAATGTACCTTGCATTTTTGGTTTCCACACCATCGACAACAAGGTTCTTGTCAACATTGCAGAAGAGACCATGCCTGTAATATGAAAATGGATGAGGTACAATAGCAAGTCCACCTGCATCGTGAATTCTATCTACAGTCTCTACAGCAGACAATCCCTTAGGAATGATTTCATCTACACCTAATCCTAAAATATGGCCTTTGTCAGATGATATTTCAATAGATGGAACTACAATGATGTTGCCGCCATAAGACCTTGCAAGTCTTGAACCTTTTATTTCATTATGATCACTGATTGCAATAGCATCTAGCCCTTTCTTTTCAGCTTCTATTAGAATGTCTATAACTTCTGAACGGGAATCGCCTGAATAAACACTATGGATATGTGGATCAAATTTCATATTATGCCTCATTTTTTCTATTAAATTAAATTGTTATTATTAATATTATCAATTGTTATATTAGTATTAATCCATTATAAACTTTTTTTATATCTCCATAAATATTAATGAAAAATTTCACCGATACTCAAAATAAATTGCAAAAAAATTTACTGTATATTCGAAAAAAGTTGCAAGGAAAAATGAAAAAGTAACTAGGAAATGATGAAATTTTAGAAAAAAATTACTGAATAAAGGTTAAAAGTAACTGAAAAAATTAAAAAAATAAGGAAAAATGTATGTAAATATATAAGATAAATAAAATTATTATAAAATTATTATAAAACTATTATAATATAGTTATATTATATAAATTATTTTTTTATTTATTTTTTCTTAAGAATTCCATTGACTTTACAAGGCCTACAGTACCAGTCATCATAACATCTCCACCAGGAGCTGCATGATAATAGTCAAGATTGGTGCCTTCGATCAATGCTCTTTTTGGACCTGCAACAATTACCTTTTCCAATTTGGAAATAGGATTCAATGCAAATGCGCCATGGCCTCCTTCACCATGAACATCCTCATGCTTAATTGTTCCGTCAGCAAGGGCTAAAACAAGCTCTTCAAGTCTTTGAGAGGTTAAATCTCTTGTGTGGTGCTCGAATACACCCTGTATTTTACCATCTTCAATAGACGCTACAGTAGTATGGCCATTGCCTATATCCATAACAACAAAGCTGTTTAGCTTTAGAACTTCCTTATCGTAGCATACTCCAGCGATTGATGCAAACTTGGTATCCATGAGAACTGGCTTGAATTCAGGATTATCTTTAGCTAATGATTTTATTACAGATTGCATCCTTGTAAAGTATTCAGGAACTTCTTCAGCTTCCATTGCAAATGTTTCAGGCTCCATAGGTTCTGGGAGTTTTTCCTTGATTTTCTCGAATCTGAAGTCCCTATCTCCCATATCTTCACTGTATCCATGATCCTGAACAGCTACAATGAGCTCATCCACTTCCAAGTCAAGGTCAAATGAAGAGAAAATATCGATTAAATGGTTTACATCCACATCTTTTAAGGATATTCTTGCATAATTTGAATAGCTTGAATCCTTTTCATATGCATTATCCTCTGCTATTTCAAATCCATATGACTTTACCTGATCTATATTGTCACGGATTGTTCTTGCTGCCAAATCCTCGAATACAATCTTATATCCTTTTTCCATATGCTCAAGGCATCTGTCCTTAATCTTTCCTCCACCCATTATGACTCCATCAAAGTAAATGTCGCTTTCACATTCGGATATCATCTGGCCGATAGTTAAATGAGGGGATGGGATAACCAGTTTCATTGAATTTTCAATCTCTTTTTCACTGTCATACAATAGAATGTCTTCAGTGCCAGTTCCTACATCAATAGCTAAAATTTTCATAGTTTTCTATTTGTTTTAAAAATATTTAAGTTTTTTATAAATCTTGAAAAAGCATATAAAACTCTGAAAAACTAAGAAAAATATTTTATTTTGATACTATAATGTACAAATATGTACTACAAAGCTTTATATAGTACATTATACATAATATTAGTACAGAACGATTAAGAGTAATTCTTAAGAAAATTTTTACAAAAAGATTATTTAAAAAACAAAATGTGATATTATGCAATACAGAATTGACTTAACTAATGACGAAGTACCAACCAAATGGTATAATATTAATGCTGATTTACCTGTAGAACTTCCTGCTCCTAAAAACAGTGAAGGAAAAGATCAAATAGGTACATTGCCTCAAATATTCGTAAACGAATGTCTTAATCAAGAGTTCGCTACTGACAGATACATAAGTATCCCAAAAGAGGTAAGAGAACTCTACCAAAGATTAGGAAGACCTACTCCTTTAGTTAGAGCAAGAGGATTGGAAGAAAAGCTCAATACGCCTGCAAAAATCTACTATAAGCGGGAAGACACATCTCCAACAGGAAGTCACAAATTAAACAGTGCAATAGCTCAAGCTTACTATGCTAAAAAGGAAGGAATTGAAAGAATTACCACAGAAACCGGTGCAGGACAATGGGGTACTGCATTATCCCTTGCAGCTTCCATGATGGGAATCGATTGTACCGTATACATGGTAAGGGTTTCATATGATCAAAAGCCTTTCAGAAAAACAATCATGCAATTGTATGATGGAGAGGTTCATGCTTCCCCAAGTGAACATACCGAAGTGGGTAGAAAAGTTCTTGCAGAAACTCCTGACACTCCTGGTTCCCTTGGAATAGCTATTTCTGAAGCTGTAGAAGATGCTTTAACTGATGATAAAGTAAAATACACCTTAGGAAGTGTATTGAACCACGTTATCTTGCATCAAACTACAATTGGTCAGGAAATCAAGATTCAATTGGAAAAAGTTGAAGAAGAGCCAGACACAATGATTGCTTGTGTTGGTGGAGGAAGTAACTTTGGTGGATCCTTGTTCCCATTCATAAAAGACAAGATCCAAGGTAATTCCGACACTGAATTCATTGCTGTAGAACCTTCTGCATGTCCTACATTAACTCAAGGGGAATACAGATACGACTTTGGTGATGAAGTGGGATTCACTCCACTCTTGAAGATGTTTACATTAGGACACAACTTCATTGCTCCTTCTGTACATGCAGGTGGACTTAGATACCACGGTATGAACACACAAGTATCCTTGCTTAGAGAGTTAGGATACATCAATCCAGTAGCTGTACATCAAAGAGATGTATTTGCAGCTGGTAAAATGTTTGCAATGTGCGAAGGAGTCATTCCAGCACCTGAAACAAACCATGCAATCAAGGCAGCTATTGACGAAGCTAAGAAATGTAAGGAAACTGGTGAAGAGAAAACTATTGTTGTTAACTTCTCTGGCCATGGTTTAATGGACTTTAAAGGTTACGCAAGTTATATGGATGGATCTATGGAAAACTCCAAATAGAGTTCCATTCCATTATTTTTTTCTTAAATTTTTCTTTATTTTTACATAGAACACTGATTTTATACGAACAAAAACTCGTGTTATCACTTATAAGTGATAACTTCTCTCTCTTTTTTTAAGAATTTTGTCCAGTATCTTCATCTATTTTCATATATTTTTTAGGTATTTTTTCTTATAATTTTCTTATTTTTTTAGGATAATTTTTAGTTATAAGTTATAAGTTATAACTAATAACTTATAAAATATAAGAAATAACTTAAAAGTAAAAACTTATAAATGATAAATTATAAAGTAAAAGTAATAAGATATAACATAAAACTTATATATTATAACTTATAAATTATAATATATAAGTAATAACTATGAAGTAGTAACTAAATAAGTGCTAAGAAAAAACTTCTAAGTTATTAATTACAAGTTATAAAATTTAAGAAATCACTTTATTTTAGAAAAAATACTTTAGGAGAATTAATATAATGGGAGAAACAATTGCCGTAATGAATCAAAAAGGCGGATGTGGAAAGACTACTACTGTAGTGAATTTAGCAACATCACTTGCAGCTATGGGAAAGGCAGTCCTTGTAGTGGATATGGATCCGCAAGCTAATGCTACAACAAGTTTTGGAATAAATAAAACAGAAATCAAGAAAACAGTATACACTGCTTTAGTAAACGAATGCAGTGTTCAAAAAGCTACAATTCCTACAAAAATCGAGAACCTATTCATACTTCCAAGCAATATCGACTTAAGCGGTATCGAAGTGGAATTGAGCAAGGAAGCCAACTATCACATAGCATTGAAAAACTTGCTTGAACCAATCAAAGGCATTTTTGACTACATTATAATAGACTTGCCACCATCTCTTGGAATAATAACAATAAATTCATTGATAGCTGCAGACAGCGTATTGGTACCTATTCAAGCGGAATACTTTGCATTAGAAGGGCTTGCTGACTTGATGAACACCATCAAGCTGGTTGAAACAAGATTAAGAAGCCCAACACCAATAAAGGGCATACTTCTAACATTGTACGACCAAAGAACCAGGTTGGGAAGGGAAGTCTATTCCGAATTGAAAAAATACTTCAAGGACAAGGAATACGTATTCAATACAGTCATTCCAAGAAACATACGTTTGGCAGAAGCTCCAAGTTATGGAAAACCATGTATTGTCTATGATCCAGAAAGCAAAGGTGCAATAGCTTACTTGAAGCTTGCTAAGGAAATATTGGAAAGGGATGAGAAATAAAAAAAAATTTTAATTGAATTAAGATTATGAGTAACTAAAATAATTAATTTTTATATAAAAACACGAAAGGGTTTGGTAAAATGGCTAAAAAGGAAAAGAATACAGGATTAGGAAGAGGATTAGATTCATTGATTCCAAAAGTTGAAGAGACTGAAATAGAAGAAGGAATAAGTCTTGAAGATTTGTTAAGAGAATCCGAAGATGAATCAAAAACATTTGAAGAACTGGTTGAAGAAGTTGAAGAGGAATTTGATGGTGAAGATGACCTTCAGGTTTTAGAAAAGTCAGCTGATGAGGAAGAGGAAAAACCTAAAGAAAGTTCCGAGTACACAAATGTTTTCTTCAATGATGATGAAAAAGTGGAAGAAAATGACGTGAAAACTGAAGAAGAAATCAGCTCTGAAAAAAGTGTAGAAAATATTGATTCTACAGTTAATTTAAATGAAGAAACTGATGCAAGTAGTGAAAATATTAAAGCTTCAGATGATTTAAAAGAAGTTGGTAGTCTTCTTTCAGAAAAGGAAGAGAAACTTATAGATGAAGTTATCGAAACTGTGGAAAAAAACCCAAGAATCACTTTATGGTCTGCAAGATCTGCAGCTGTGCTAAGGTACTTGAGAAAAACCGAACCTGAATTCAGCATAAGCAGTGAAGCATCAGACTTGATAGATGCTGCAATAGCTGAAAAGTATCCTGAAATCTGGACATTGTTTAATCATTTGTAAGATATTTATAATCTAGAATTATGATTATCCGCTTAACATCAATAAATCAAAGGAATTGGTAGGTAATGAGAATCTTAATGATTCCATTATCTATCAATTAAAAGATTAACATATTATACTTATTTTAAAAATAGCTAATTACTAAAATTAAAACACGGGGATTAAAATGAAATTAGGATTTTCACTTCTTTCACTTTTCATGAAAGATGTAAATGAAATGCTAGATATAGCAGTTGAAAATGGCTTTGATAGTGTTGAACTCTTGGCTGAAGGCCCATACAGACCAGATGAAATGCTTGGAAACAAGGAAATCACAGAAGTGTTTCACTCATATGACTTGGATATCTATATGCATGCAGTAAATGTTGACATAAACCTTGCAAGCTTAAATACAGGAATTCGTAAGGAATCTGTGAAACAGACAAAGGATTGCCTTGACCTTGCAGATGAGATAGGTGCTATTGGAATAACAGCCCATCCAGGTAAAATAGGAAGGCCTGAAAAATACCTAAGGGATATGGCACTTGAATTCTTGACTGAATCAACCCATGAGCTTGTGGCTTATGCAGAAGATAAGGAAGCTAAAATATCCATAGAAAACATGCCAGAACGTTTTTCCTATCTTGGAAATCGTGCTTATGAACTGGAAAACCTCACCATTGAAACCGGTTGCAACATTACAATAGATTTAGGTCATGTCAATACCTGCGAAGATCAGGAAAGTTTCTTCAAGATCCCTAATATCCTATATAACCATATAAATGACAATGATGGAAGAAAGGATAAGCACCAAGCAGTAGGTGACGGAACTCTTGACTTGAATCTGTTGAAGCATGTGAAACATGGAATTATCGAATTGAATAATTTCGATAATGTAATGAAAAGTAAAAAAGTGATTGAAGATTTCTTAAGTGAAAATAAATAGAATAATTAAAATAAAAATAGTGAAAAAAAGATTGAAGATACTGACTAGAAATCTATTTGAAGAACTTCTGAAATGTCTTCAATTACAAAATCTGCATACCCTTTTAGTTTATCAGGGAAATCGCCATCTTTCTGTTCAGTTGTAAGAATAGCTGTATCAGCTTGCTCAAATGCCAAAATGTCATTTGGGCCATCACCAACCATCATGACCTTATAGCCTTCATCCTGAAGATTTGCAACTATTTCTGCCTTTCTATGTGTGCTTGCAGTTGCAAATGCATGGCTTTCAGGGACACCAGTAATGTCTGCAAGATGCTTAATAGCTCCTGACCTATCTCCTGAAGCAATGAAAACATCGATGTTTTTATCTTGAAGCTTAGCTATTGTGTCCTTAACTCCAGAGAATAAATGACCTGCAGATGTGATTGTATAAGCTATTCTTTCTTCTGCAATATCTATAATAACAGCTGAACCATTGCATAATTCCATATTGGGAACACTTTCCTTTAAAAGTGGAAAAGTGTCTGTAATATCTTTAATAACCGCAGTGTCCTTTTCTAAAATAGCTGTAATCTCCTCTTTGGAAACGTCTGTTGAATAATAGCTGATGTCAAAATCAATGTTGTTTTCCAAAACAAAATCGCTTATCAATGTATTGGGATCCAATTCCTTTAAACGATTTGTGTTGAATTGAAGAACAACAAGCGCTGCATTCAAACAGCTATCTATAAGGTCTAAAGAGTTAATGTGGGTAATCAATTCACCTGTGGATACATCCTTTATAACTCTGAACCTTTCAATAAGAGTTCCGGAGTTATCAAATACAATAGCTTTTTTAGTCATCATATCAGCTCAAATTAATAATAATTATAATTATAGATTAGTAATATATTAATTTATTGAATAACAATTTAAAAAAATGAATTTGTAATTAAAATGATTTTTTAAAAGATAGTGTGTGAAAAAATGTTGATTGATGAGGAATTGAAATTAAAAAACATTACCCTTAGAAATCGTATAGTCATGCCTCCTATGGCTAGGGAAGACAGTGCTGATGGAAAGGTGACAGAAAATCTTATAGAATATTATCGCTTGAGAGCAGAATGTACAGGGCTTATAATAGTTGAACACGCATATGTTTCCATTGAAGGAAAATCAACCCCAAAACAGCTTTCTATGGCTGATGATTCTGTTATTGAATCTTATAGAAATTTGACAGAAGCCATTCATAAGAAAAATTGCTTTGCAATAGCCCAATTAAATCATGGCGGTAAAGAAAGAATTTCAAGGGATTGGATAAACATAAATTCCATGACTAAAGAGGATATTGAAAAGGTAAAAGAGGATTTTGCAAAAGCCGCTATAAGAACTAAAAAAGCTGGCTTTGACGGTGTGGAAATACATGCAGCCCATGAATACCTATTGACTCATTTCTATTCACCTTACACAAATAAAAGAACTGATGAGTATGGGGGAAATCTTGAAAATCGTTTGAGATTGGCTAATGAAATCATTCAGGAAGTTCGTGCATCTGTAGGTGAAGACTATATTGTAGCCATTCGCTTTGGCGCATATGATTATTTGGAGGGAGGAAGCAAATTGGAGGAAATTCCTTTTGCTGTCCAATCATTCATAGATTCAGGGGTAGATTTAATTGACATTAGCGGCGGGCTATGCAGATCTAGAAATCCATACAGCAAAGAGCCAGGATACTTTAAGGAACTTAGTAAAATAGTTAAGGAAGCATCTTCCGTTCCAGTGATTCTTACTGGAGGTGTGAAAAAAGCAAGAGATGCTGAAAATCTGCTGAAAGAGGGATATTGTGACCTTATTGGTATTGGCAGGGCTATGTTAATGGATGCTGAGTGGTCTAAAAAGGCATTGAAATCATTGGAAAATATCCAATAGGTATAACTACTTATCCTAACTTATTCTTAACTAATAGTTTATATAACTTGAAAAATATAATTATATTATTATATAAAAAATCATTATCAAAATTTATTTAAAATTTGATATTAGATATAATTTGATTATCGAAGATTACTTAATCATAATTACAATGTTTTAAAAGAAAGTAAGGTGTTTTAATGAATATCCTTGAAAAATTAAATGCAATTAAAAATCAAGAAATTACTGCAAAGGAAAATGTAGAAGCTTACATTAAGGTTATTGAAGAAAAGAACGATGACATTAACGCTTTTCTTGAATTAAATAAGGAAGAAGCTATCGCTAAAGCAGAAGAGATTGATGCTAAAATAAAGGCTGGAGAAGAAGTCGGAGCTCTTGCTGGTTTAGTGTTTGGTATTAAGGCTAACATAAATGTAGAAGACTTTATCATATCTGCTGCATCCAAAACCTTAGAGGATTATATCGGAAGCTATGATGCAACTGTAGTTAAGAAAATCAAGGCTGAAGACGGAATCATCATAGGAATCAACAACATGGATGAGTTTGCAGCAGGAAGCTCAACTGAAACCTCATACTATGGAGCTGTAAACAACCCAGCAGCACCTGGAAGAATCCCTGGTGGTTCAAGTGGAGGAAGTGCAGCAGCAGTGGCATCTGGAATGTGTGACATTGCAATCGGTTCCGACACTGGTGGATCAATCAGAAACCCATCTTCCCACTGTGGAGTCTTAGGTATGAAACCTACCTATGGTGCAGTTTCAAGACAAGGATTGCTTGACTTGTCAATGAGTTTAGACCAAATCGGTCCTATGGCTCGTGACATCACTGGAATCACCCTTGCATTAGACACCATCGTTGGATATGACCCAACCGAATGTACCACCTTAAAATGGGACGCTCCAAACTTCACTGAAATAGCTGAATCTGTCAAGGATGCTGAAAAGCCATTGGCAGGAATGAAAATAGCTACCTGTAAACAGTTTAAGGAAGTAACCAATGATGAAATCAATGCAATCATTGATGAATCCGTTGCAAAGCTAGAGGAATTAGGTGCAGAAGTAGTGGAATTAAGCTTCAACTACATTGACATTTGTCTTCCTACTTATTACTTAATCAACTATGTTGAATTCTTCTCTGCAACCAGAAAATACGATGGAAGAAAATACGGTTCCAGAATCGAAGAGGTATGTGGTGAGGAAGTGCTTAGAAGAATCCAAATGGGTTCATACATTTCACAAAAGGAATTCAGCGGCAAATACTATCAAAAAGCTCTCCAAGCAAGAACCGTCATTAGAAATGAGATCAATGAAATGCTTGAAGGAGTGGACTTGATTGTAGGCCCAACCGTTCCTAAATTGCCACACAAATTAGGTGAAAAGTTAGAGCCTATGGAAATGTATGCATACGACGTTCTTACCGTAATTGCTAACTTGGCAGGTATTCCAGCTGCAAGCGTAAAGGCTGGTGAAGTAGATGGCATTCCTGTAGGATTGCAATTGCAAGCAAAACCTCAAGACGATGCAAAAATCGTTCAGGCAATGGCTGCATTTGAGTATGCAAAATAAATGAAAACATTCAATAGCTATTTTTAGCTATTATCTTACTTTTTTTTACTTTTTTTATTATTTAATTCAAAAACTATTTTTTAATATTTTAAGAGGGCTTAAAATGACTGATAATTCATCAAAAAAACAAAACAATTCCAAGAGAAATAAAAACAATTCCAATAAGAAGTTAATTAAAGAAATTAATGAATTGAAAGAACAGCTTGAAATCAAAAATGAAGAGATTCAGGAATTGGAATATGAATTGTCCTTGAAGGATGAAAAAATAGAAGACATCAGAAACGATTTGGAATTGAAAAGCGTCGAAATCGATGAATACAGCCAAAAGATAGATGAAAAAGATAAAAAGATCACTGCTCTTAATAACACACTAATTAAATACAAGTTTGAAAAGGAAAAGCTTGACTTGAAGCTGAAGAATGAAATCAACTATGAAAAGTCCAGAATGAAAGAGATGGATGACTTGGAGAAGAAGATCAATGAGAAAATGGCTATCATTGATGACAAGCAGGATCAAATAAACTATCTCAGAAGCCTAATCAATGACTATAAGGAGCAGGTCAAAAGCAATAGTGACAATTTGGAATTGCAGCTGAAAAAGATAACAAGAACCTATGACAATCTCCTCTTGCAAAAGGATTCAATCATAGAAAAGCAGGACAAGGCAATTGAGGAAATGATTGATTCCGCAAAGCAATTGGCTAAGGACAATAATGCTACAATAACCAGTCTTGAATTGCAAATCGGCAATTATAGAGAGCTATTAAAAAAGTATGAAAATTAATTTGCTTATTTTTAAAAAATAGATAGATAAAACAATAGCTATGATTTCAATAATAAAAAATAGAAAAATAGTAAATTTGAAATTTACTATTAAATTTCATTTATGGAATAAATAAACGAAGGGAGTATATTAAACCTTATTTATAGAATTAATAAACGAAGGGAGTGACTATCCTAAACCTTATTTATAGAATTAATAAACAAAGGGAGCGTTAACTCATAATACCCCTCTTCGTAATTCAAGTTCAAGTCATCTGGATTGGATATATAGTTTCCACATTCAGCGCATCTATATCCGTTTCCTGATGAATAAACAGCTTCGCTTCCACAGTATGGACATGTTTCAGCACCATCATAACTATCATAAGAGCTTGAATGACTATGACTAGAGCTGGAACTTGAAGAAGAGCTTGAAGATTGTCTAGCTCTCTCTTGAGCTTCCCTTTGAGCTTTTTCCTTTTGTTCCTTTAAATCATCGAGATGCATTTTTACACGGATTACATAATGGTCATACTCACCGCCAATGAGCAATCCATTTCCATTTTTATCACAACTCTCAAAGATGCTGTATAAGTCTGAATCTGAAACGGTGAATTCTGAATTATGGTCATAGTATTTCACTTCATCAAAACTCAAACCGCCATTTCCATCAAGGTCCAAGTCCACAAAATCAGTGTAATCGGTTGGTGTTTCCTCTGTATATGAATCCCATGGAATTCCTAAAATCGCATGGCCTAAAAGAGTGAGTATCATTAGAATCAAATAAACAGCACAGCATCCGACTATGATTCTTTTGATGATGTTCATTTCATTAAATTGATTTATCAAATCTTCTATACCTGACATAAAATCCCCTTTTTTACATATTAAATACTGAATAATATTATGTTTATTGTTTAATTAATAGTTAATGATACTGGGGCCAATAACTCCATATATCCTTCCCAATATCCTAATTCCAAATCGTCTGGATTGTAAATGTTACTGCCACATTCAGCACATCTGTAATGCCCTCCGGTTTCATATACTGATTCACTTCCACAGTATGGACAGGTCAAGACATATCCTTCTGAACTATCAAATTCCTTGTTGTTGAGACTATTTGTCGCTTTGGAATTTCCTGAACTGTAATCACGGCCATGGCTGGAACTTGAAGATGAGGAAGATGATGAATATTTATACTCATCATTGCTGGAACTGGTGTCTTCAGAAGACTCTCCATAACTTACTACATCATCTCCAAAAAAATCAAATTCATGACCCTTCAAATAACCGTTATGATTAAGATCAGCTCCCTCAAAGAATCTTTTAAGTGTTGAATTATCTAAATAAATCCAGTTCACTTCTGTAATTTCTTCAAAGGTTACCTTGCCATCGGCATTTGAGTCCAAATAATTAAAATCATCAGGATAGTATGTTCCAAAACTTTCAGCAAATCCAGCGTAAATTAATGCAGCTGCTAAAAAGAGAACAAATAGAACTATAGGTACATAGCAACAGCAGACCTTTAATTTATTCGGTTCTTTATTATTTGCTTGATTGCTTGTTTGATTAGAAGAATAATTTAAAGAATTATCCGTTGTTGAGGCACTTGAAGAGGTGGAACTATTATAAGTGCCTAATTTTGCACCACAATCAGCACAAAAAATAGCCTCATCAACGTTTTCCTTTCCACAATGAACACATTTTTTCATATTTCCCCCTCAATATAAAATTTAGCTATTCAATGATTAAAAAAAAGTAAATTATTAAGTCAAATTGTTAAATATCAATGGTTAATGTCACTTCATCCCCATCTTTGAAATTGTATTTGTCCCTTAACTTGTCCTTGGATATGAATTCCAAATAATTCTCATCGTGGGTTGTCTTGTCTGGAAATACAATGGCTCCTTCAATGTCCTTGTTTAGATGAGCTCGAATATACCTTACTGCACCGAATCCTTGATCTGGCTTTATAAGATTCTTGCAGCTGTTTTTCATTAGTCTTATATCCTCGAGCTTATCCTCTTCAACAATGAGGTTTAAGGTTCCAGGAAATGGGGTGAAACCGCACTTTTCCCTGAATTGTTCCTTATAGAAATCCTGGCCTAAAAAATATGCTGCCTTTCCCAATCCTGTTGTGACAATTCCTGTGATTTCCATTATAATCCCTATAAATATTAAAAATTTAAGTAATTAAATAAATGCCAATTTATTCAAGTGATGTCAGTTGAACAAATGAATCCCTATCGCTTGAAACGTAATTCCTGATAGAGGTGCTGTTTCTATTCTCAAACTCTATCATTCCATCCTTTCCATCATAGCTAAAGGTGAGATTTCCATTTAGAACATCCTCATAATCAAATGTGCACATTACGTTTCCATCATATGATATTGAATAGCTGGAATTTTTATCAAAGTTTCCAACTGAAGACAATATGGATTCATTATCGAAAGTCAAATTGAAGAAGGTGGCATTAGTTGATTTTGGACTGATGTCAAATTCAACGAATCCTTCCAATACATCACTTAAGTTATTGAATTGAATATTATGCATTACGGTTACGTTCTGGAAAGCTTCAGTCAAGTGACTGTTTGGTATGACCTCACCATCAGAGAGATCCAATTCAGTTTTTACCTTTGAAGGCAATCTGAACCTATCTCCATTATCCCCCTCTTTTGTGCCGTTTACATTATATGCCTTGCCATCAATGATCATTGTATCGTTTTCAGTCATTTCCAGCGTACTCAATGCATCATGCGGAACTCTCAATATGTCTGTTTCATTCTCTAAAGCACTGTCAATTGTATATGGTCCTCTTACAGAAATGGTTTGCTGGTTATGGTCAGATGGAGCGTAAACAAAGTTTCTTGAAGTGAGCTCCACTGAAATCTTTCCATCGTCAAAGCTTGCTGCAGATAAGAATGTGGAAAGCATCAATATCAAAATCAAGCCTGCAACGATCAATGGGAAGTGCATTCTTACAAATGACTGCAATGATGCCCGAGTATTGCTTTTCTTTAGAATAGGTATGGACCTTCTTATGATTCTTATGAAGTAAAGAACTGTAAGCACTATACCAATAAATGCCACAAAGACTGAAACATAAACAGATATGAATGGAACAAAGAATATCATGAAAAGGCCTAAAATGATTAAGGATAATCCCAAAATAGCCATTCTAATATAGTTTCCTAATTTGTCCATCATAGTGACACGGCCATACTCTACAGCCCTGTCAATAATGGTTCTTACAACCTCATTAGCCATCTTGTTTAAATCGGCAAGTGGGGACATGTCGTGGCAAATGTCTCCAATATCAACTTCCAAAATCTTGATTCCGTGAACATCAGCATCGAGTACGATACCAACATCCACTCCGTAATCCTTTTCAAATCTTATTTTACTCAATGCAGAACGCTTACCTGCAAACTGGCCGCTTAAAGGCTGTTCATAATTTAGTTCAGGAAAGAAGAATCCTAAAAGAGGCTTAGCTGTAAGTTCAGTTACACGGCCGCTTTCCCTTGCAAACTTGGTTTTGGTAATGTCTGTTCTATCTTCAAGAATCGGTCTGATGATCTTGTCTATCTTTTCTGAAGTGAAGTTAGAAACGTCTGCATCAATAAAAGCTACAATATTTCCATGAGAGTATTTGAATCCTGTCTTGATTGCTGAACCTTTACCTTCATTCATTATATGGCTTATTACAGTAGCTCCAGCATTTTCCGCTTCCTCTACAGTTCTGTCAGTGGATCCATCATCAACTACGATAACCTCATTTACATATGACAGTTTGCGAGCTACGCTTACCACTTTAGCGACAGTGGCCTCTTCATTGAATGCAGGAATAACAATGGAAACTGATTTGTCAGACCCCTTAGTTGTTTTGATTGAAGCAAGGAAAAACACTAAAATCACTGCTAGCCAAGACACTTTTTCACCTCTTTAATATGAATTGATTAAAAATCCCATAGAAATTTAACATACTATAATATTATTATTATGTTTTAAGAATGTATAAACCTTATTATTTTTTTTAAATATTAGATAAGTTAAGTTCGTAATGAGTGAAATGGAATAATCAGAAATAGCTATTGAAATGCTGGAAAAATTGATTGAAACCTATGAAAAAACAGGCATTGAAAGGATTTGAAAGGATGGAAAAGATTGAAAAAATAGTTTTCTAAATATTAAAAAAAATTGTTAAAAAAAGAAAGAAAGAAAAAAGAAAGTTATCACAAATGTGATAACCTTTTTCTACAACTAGAGTCCGAAGAATACGTATAATGCGAATATGATTACCATAATCCACATAATCCAACTGAACTCTTTTGCTTTACCGGTAGCAATGGATGCAATTGCGTAAGTGACGAATCCCCATGCGATACCTAAGGAAATGGAGTAGGTTAAAAGCATCATGATGATTGTCATGAATACGGAAGCAGCTACAACCATGTTGTCCCAGTCTACTTCTTTTAATTGTACGATCATTAAGATACCTACAATTACTAATGCTGCAGCAGTTACAGAAGAAGTAAACAATGCTAAAACAGTAGGAGCAAAGATAAGTGCGAGTAAGAAGAAGATACCGGTGAATACAGCGGTTAATCCAGTTCTACCACCAAGACCGATACCGGTTGCACTTTCTACATATGCGGTTAAGGTTGAAGTACCTAAAATAGCACCAATGATTCCACCGATAGCATCCCCGAGGAAAGCTTTGTCAATACCATCAGCATTACCTTCTTCATCAACGAAACCAGCTTGATTTGCTAAAGGAATCAAGGTTCCAGTAGTATCAAAGAAAGTCACGAATAATAAAGAGAATAAAATCATGATTAAGTTAGGGATGTTAGAGAATAATTGGGTGAATCCAGTTGCAAATGCACCAACTACAGAGGTATCAAAACTGAATGATACGAATTCTGCAGGAATTGCAGGCATAATAGGATCTCCAGCACCGAAACCGAATAAGGTAAAGATTACACCTAAAATTGCAGTTATTACTAAACCAAGGAATACAGCTGCAGGTACTTTTTTAATGTATAAGATTAAGGTAAGTAAAATACCAATTACTGCTAAAAGTGCAGGAGCGGATAAGATGGTACCCATACCTACTAAAGTAGCAGGGTCAGCTACGATAATTCCAGCACCTTTCAATCCGATAAATGCTAAGAAGAAACCAATACCAGCACCAATTGCTAATTTTAAGTCAAATGGAAGTGCATTGAGAATAGCTTCCCTTAAACCGGAAATGGTAATTAATAAAAAGATTATACTTGAAACAAATACAGCTGCAAGTGCAGTTTCCCAAGTGTTACCCATAGTTAAGATAATTGTATAGGTAAACAATGCATTCATACCCATACCAGGAGCAAGACCAACAGGGTATTTGGAAATAAGACCCATGATGATACAAGAGACCCCTGAAGCAAGAGCAGTTGC
This sequence comes from Methanobrevibacter sp., assembly GCA_045590695.1. GTDB lineage: Archaea > Methanobacteriota > Methanobacteria > Methanobacteriales > Methanobacteriaceae > Methanobrevibacter. The sequence goes on along the minus strand of JAZNRM010000321.1, from coordinate 12,462 downwards.
GAAAAATACTCCTGTTGCAGGCATTCCACCTTCAGCAAGCATAGTAGGGTTTACACCTAAAATGTAAGCCATTGCTAAAAAGGTGGTTAAACCAGCAAGAAACTCAGTTTTTAGATCAGTATTATTTTCATCTAATTTAAAAAATTTGTTTAACATAAAACACCTCAAGTACGAAAACTATTATATGAGATAAAGTTTTCTACATTAATTATTTTTATTATTAATCTTTATTAAGTTTTTGATATTTTTGTAATACTTGAGAAACATTAATTAATAACAGAATAATTCAAAACTTTTTCCTAAGTCTTCTAAGAGGCCCAGTTATTTTCCAGCTCTTGGAATTTAAAATTTCCCTATTTTTGCCTTTGGATTTTTCTAATTTTTCATTAAGCCTTTTGTTTTCGTGTGCTAAAGATTTATTTTTTCCTTTTAAGCTATTGATTTCATCTGCTAAATACCTGTTTTCTCTTTTCAAGCTACTTATTTCCTCATTGGCCTTTATTTTATAGTTATACTCTTCAAGGGAATTGGAACTTAAAATGGTCTTTGCCTTGAATGATGTGTCATTGGACAGCAGTCCATTGCTTAAGTCCACCTCCTTAAGTTCCTCTTTAGCTAAATAAAAATACTCTTCAGGTCTTCCATACATTTCATATGTGATTCTATTGGCCTTGAAATAATCAAATTCCCTTTTGAACTCTTCCATGTAATCTTCAGACAATAGGAAATCCTCAACTATCTGGATTATCCTAAAGATATGGTCATATTTCTTCAATCGGTTGTTTGTGATGGAACCTGCATTGTCTATTCTATAACGGTATAGATGCTCTGGAACAAATGAAATTTTAGAGGCCTTTAGAAATGTCATTACATGAAACGGAACATCGTTATGGTTCAAGTCATTTGGAAACTTGAAGCACTCATGAGCATCTAAAAATTCCTTTTTGTATAACTTAAGCCAAGGGGCAAATGGGCCTGTGAAAGGGCCTGTCCTATAGTCATGCCAATCGAATGTGAAATTGTCAAAATCAGCACCAACAAACTGCATTTCCAAGTTAGGGCCTGAATGAGTTAAAAGCTTATTGTCCTTATACAGGTCAAACTTGAAGAATACAATGTCTGAATCGTTTCTTATGGCATTGGAATATGCCTTTTCCAAAGCATCACTCTCTAAAAAATCGTCTGCATCAAAGAAGTAGACATAATCTCCTGACGCCTTTTTCATTCCATAGTTTCTTACAGCCCCTGCACCTTGATTTTCATTATGGAAAACTTCAACCCTTGAATCGGAAGAAGCCATTTCATTCAATATTTTCAATGAATCATCCGTAGATCCATCATCGATGCAGATTATTTCAATGTCATTGAAAGTCTGGTTCAGAATGCTTCCCAACGACTCTTCAAGATAATCCTCACAATTATAAACAGGGACAATAACGGAAATACTTACCATATAAACACCTAAAAATAACTCAGTTAAGTTTTAATTAAATATTATATATTAGTAAATAGAAATATAAATATAATCTAAATTTATCTTGAAATATATCTATGAAATATATCTAGAAATATATGTCATCTTGAGAAAATATGAGGAGAAATTAAATGATTCCAAAAGTAATGATAATTCTTGGAAGTGCTTCTGATAAGGAAATAGCTCTAAAATCAATAAAGATATTGGAAAAACTTCAAATTCCATATAGTTTAAAAGTCGCTTCTGCTCACAGAACCCATGATAAGGTCAAAAAGCTTGTTATGGATGCTACCAAAGAAGGGGTAGAAGTATTTATAGGTATTGCTGGCCTTGCCGCTCACTTGCCTGGTGCAATAGCTGCATACACCCACAGACCTGTAATTGGAGTTCCTGTTGACGGTGCGGTTGGAGGCCTTGATGCATTGTACGCATGTGTTCAAATGCCTTTCCCTACAGCAGTTACAACCGTTGGAATAAACAGGGGAGACAATGCTGCAATTCTTGCTGGTGAAATCATTGCAAGCTATGATGATGCTGTTGCAGAAAGGATATCAGACTTGCGTGTTGAATATCAGAAAAAGGTTGAAGCAGGAGAAAAGGAACTTATTGAAAGCCTTGAAGGCGAATACTTCCAGAAAGACTTTTTGGCTGAAGAAAATTATGAAAAGATTGATTTTGAAGAGTTGGATGACACTCCAGATGTAATGATACTTGCAGGAAGCTATTCAGATATGGAAATAGCTAAAAATGTAGCTATACTTCTTGAAAGAATGCAAATTGAATATAAATTGGATTACATTTCTCCTATAAGACATGCAAAGGACTTCGAAACCTACATGAGCAAAAGAAACAATGCAAAAATATTCATTGCCATTAGCGGATTGTCTGCACTTGTAGCTGGATCTGTTGTTGCATTGACTGAAAAGCCAGTTATTGGCGTTCCATGCTCTAAAAAATTGGATGGACAAGATGCATTGCTCACTATGGCCAATATGCCTCCAGGAGTGCCTGTAGGTACAGTTGGAATAGACAATGGAAGAAACGCTGCAATAGTTGCAGGAGAGATCCTTGCAATATCTGATGAGAAAATAGAAGAGAACTTGAAATGGATTAAATACAAGAATGCTGATTTATAATTAAAGAAATTTTAAAAAAATGGGGTAGTGATTTTTATGGCTAAAGACATTATTAATGTAATTCAAATAGATGAAGAGCTTGATGCTGAATATGAAGCTGCAAAGGTGCTTCGTCAATATCCAAAGGACACCGTTATGCTAAACAACATAAAGGGATATGACATCCCAGTGGTCTCCGGTATCTGCAATACAAGAGAAAAGATAGCGCAATCTCTTGGCTGTCAGGTTGATGAGATCTTATACAAGATTATCGATGGAATGAACAATCCCACTCCTGTTACAAAGTTCATCGACTTGGTGGATGAATACGACAGCAAAAGAGTGGATTTGGGAAAGATTCCAATCCTCACCCACTACAAAAGGGATGGAGGCGCATACATAACTGCAGGTGTCGTATTTGCAAGAGACCCTGAAACAGGAGTTCAAAACGCTTCAATTCACAGAATGCTTGTTTTGGAAAAGAACAAATTGGCTATTCGTATCGTGCCAAGAAACCTTTACACATACTTCCAAAAGGCAAAAGACATGGGCAAGGACTTGGACATTTCAATAGCTATTGGAATGGAACCTTCTATTCTTCTTGCATGTACCACTTCAATACCAATAGATGCTGATGAGATGGAAGTTGCAAACAGATTCAAAGGTGGAGAATTGGAACTTGTCACCTGCAAGAACGGTATCAATGTACCTGAAGCGGATATTATCTTTGAAGGTAAGATACTTATCGATGAAACCGCTCCTGAAGGCCCATTTGTAGACTTGACTGACACTTATGATTATGTAAGGGAAGAACCTGTCATCAAATTAAGCAAGATGTACATCAAGAAGGAAAATCCAATGTACCATGCAATCTTGCCAGCAGGATTTGAACATAAATTGCTTCAAGGAATGCCACAGGAACCAAGAATATTCAATGCAGTTAAAAATACCGTTCCTACCGTACAAAATGTGGTTTTAACAGAAGGAGGCTGCTGCTGGTTGCATGCTGCTGTTTCAATCAAGAAGCAAACTGAAGGTGATGGTAAGAACATCATCATGGCTGCACTTGCTGCACACCCATCATTGAAGCATGTCGTTGTGGTTGATGAGGATGTGGACATCTTTGATCCTCAAGACATTGAATATGCAATAGCTACACGTGTGAAAGGTGATGATGATATAATCATCGTGCCTAAGGCAAGAGGTTCTTCATTGGATCCAAAAGCTTCTGAAATTGATGGAACAACCACTAAAGTAGGTGTAGATGCTACCAAATCAATTTTAGAACCTGAAAAATTCGAAAGGGTAAGCTTTAGTGAATAGATATTATTAAAATTTTAGATATCCTTTTTATTGATGATTCAAATAGGAAATGAGATTTTCTATAGATGGAAATTAGGTGATTTAATGAAAAAAGTAGGTGTAATAGGAGGAGGTAGTTTAGGAACAGCCCTTGCACAAATCCTATCTCAAAATGTGGAAGAGGTATGCCTGCACTTAAGAAGAGAGGAATTGGCAGATACAATCAATAAAACCGGCTTCAACAATGAATACTACCCAAATACCAAATTGAATGAAAACATTATGGCTACTGTGGATTTCAACGACTTGAAAGACTGTGAAATTGTCTTCTTATCCGTTCCATCATCTGCCCTTAGGGAAACTTTAGAAAGCCTTAAGGATTTCATAGATGAAAGCACAATTCTCGTATCCACTGCAAAGGGTATAGAATACCCTTCACTAAAGACCATGGGAAATCTTATTGAGGAATACTTCAACGATGAGTATGTCTCATTATCCGGCCCTAATTTCGCATCTGAAATGGTTTTGAACCTTGAAACCGTTTCAAATATCGCTTCAAAAAATAAGGATAATGCTATGAAAGTCAAGGAAGCATTGACAACTCCCCAATTCAAGGTAAAGATAATCGATGATGTTGCAGGGCTTGAAATTTGCGGTGTGATAAAAAACATCAATGCAATAGCTAATGGAATCTGCAAAGGAATGAACATCAATGAAAATGCAAGGTATGCAATCTTGACAAAAGGATTTGAAGAAACTCAAAAAATAGTTGAAGCCATTGGTGGAAACCCTTCAACAGTCAAGGAATACTGCGGTTTCGGTGACCTGGTGCTTACATCAACTTCAAATGAAAGCAGAAATCATACTTTAGGAATGCTTTACGGCCAAAGGATCATTGTTGATGAGGATGCAAGCGGAATAGTTGTTGAAGGAAAGAAATCAATCAAGGCCATAAGGGACATCTGTGAAAAAACAGATACTGAAAGCATAGTGGTTGATTTTGTTTATGATGTTGTTGTAAACCAAATAAGGCCTAAAATGGCTTTCAGAAAACTATGGGAAAGAATTGAAGATTAATCAGTGAATTAATCAATTTATTTATATTCATGCTTATTAATTATTAAAATCAAATAAAAGAGGACTTACTATGAAAAAGATTATCACATATGGAACATTTGATTTATTTCATATAGGACACTATAACATTTTAAAAAGAGCAAAGGAACATGGAGACTATTTGGTTGTTGGTGTCACTGGTGAAAACTATGACATTGGCCGTGGAAAGCTGAATGTTCATGATTCACTTGCAACAAGAATTGAAAATGTGGTGAACACTGGATTTGCAGATGAGATCATCGTTGAGGAATATCTTGGACAGAAGATAGGAGATATCATAAAATACGATATTGACGCATTTGTAATCGGTGATGACTGGAGAGGAAAATTCGATCATTTGTCCAGATATTGTGATATGATTTACCTTGAAAGAACAAAAGGAATATCAAGCACACAAATCAGGGAAGAGAAATTCGACCAATATGACATTGGAATAATCTGTGACTTTGCAGATGACAATCAAATAGTGAATGAAGCCAAGTTGGTAAATGGTTTTGAAGTGAAGAATGTCTATTGTGACAATGAAGAGGAATTGAACCTATTCCAGAAAAAGTATTCCCTTCCTAATGTCTTTGATGATTATAATGAACTTATCGAGTCCTCAGATATTGTTTACATCCGCTGTTCCATAGAAAAAAGATTCAATTTCATCAAAAGAGCATTGAAATTAGGTAAGCATGTCATATATGACCCTCCAGCAACCTTCAAGACAAGTGAGTTGGAAGAGCTTATGAACCTTGCTAAGGAAAAGAACCTCATATTGATGGAAAACATCAAGATGGTTCACATCTATGTATTCAACCAGCTTCTTTGGATGACACAAGGAGGATTGATTGGAGACATATTGAGCTTCAACTGTTCCATTTCAAAAAATGATGCAAGCCGTTCCAACCTTTTCTATGACTTAAGCTCCATTGCAATATTGCCTATGCTTAAGATAATGGGTTCAGATTGGGAAAAGGCAGACTTCCAGGTTAAAAAGGATGGAGAGAATATCGAATTCGCATCCATGAACTTTGTCTATCCTAACGGAAGAGCTGTCATCAACGTCGGAAACGAGATACGTGTAGACAACCAATTGGAAATCATTGGAACAAAGGGAACAATCAGGATGAAAGGAGCCTGGTGGAGAAGCAAGAGCTTTGAGCTCCATACCCCTGGATCTAAGGAAGTCCAGATATATAATACAAACTTTGAAGGAAACGGTTTCAAATACCTAATAAGAGCAATGTCAAGAATGCTATCAAGAAATCGTACTGATTCCAAAAGCATATTTGAGGATGAATCCTTCAATATAGTTAAGATATTAGAGCAAGTGAAGAAGGCTGAAAATTAAATAATTAAATCAAACTGATGAATACTGATATTATTATAAAAAAGAGTTTAGGAGAGAGATTATGAGTAAATTGTTTGCAATTGGACCTGTAGAAATGTTTGAGGAAACATTGGAAATTGGTGGAAAGCAAGTCCCTTACTTCAGAAATGATGAATTTTCACAAGTGGTTTTTTCCGCAAGCGCTGGATTGAAAAGATTGCTTTTCAATGAAAAAGGTGAAATTATACTATTGACCTGTTCAGGAACCGGTGCTATGGAAGCAACTGTAATGAACTGCTTTACAAAGGAAGACAACTTAATAGTCATAAACGGAGGTTCCTTTGGAAACCGTTTTGTACAAATTTGTGAAGTTCATGAAATCCCTCATAAGGTTGTAGAGGTAGAGCAAGGAGAGACCCTCACAAGAGAAATGATTGATGAAGTGATGGGAGATGAGGAATTTACAGGTTTGCTTGTAAACTTGGATGAAACCTCAATTGGACAATTGTATGACATTGAAATGCTCTCTGAACTCTGTAAGGAAAAGGATTTGGTCTTGGTTGTAGATGCAATCAGTGCATTCCTAGCAGATGAAGTCAACATGGACAAATATGGAATCGATGCAGTGATCCTAAGCTCTCAAAAGGCATTGTCATTGGCACCAGGTCTTTCTGTTGTTGCATTAAGTGAAAGAATGTTGAAAAGAGTTGAGGGAATTGATTCCAAATCCATCTATTTTGACTATAAGGATTACTTAAAGAACGGTGAAAGAGGCCAAACCCCATTCACTCCAGCTGTTAGGGTTATCATTGAACTTGAAGATATCGTAAAACGCTTTGAAGAAAGGGGAATTGAAAACATTATCAATGACACTCATGAAATAGCTGTTTACTTTAGAAAAAGAATCAAGGAAATCGGTTTGGATTACCCAAGCTACCCATTGTCAAATGCTGTCACTCCAGTGATATTTCCAGATGAAAACGCTGATGTAGTGTACAGGGAACTCATTGACAAGTATGGATTCACAGTCAATCCAAGTGGTGGAGACAATGCAAAAAAGATGTTTAGGGTTGCTCATGTAGGTAACCATTCCATTGAGGATACAGAAGAACTGGTCTCAGCTATTGAAGAGATAATTAATGCTAAATGATTGACATATGTTAAATGATTAAAATTGGGAGCGAATTCAATTGAGTAAAATGAACACTTTACAGAGCAATCTATATCAGCTATTGGTTGAATTTGATGAACTCTGCAGGAAATATGATGTGGAATATCTCCTTGCTGCAGGTGCATCATTAGGTGCCGTCAGAAACCGCAGCTTCATGCCATGGGATGACGATATAGACTTATACATTACAAGAGATAACTGGAACAAATTGAGATATGTGCTTGAAACAGAAGAGAATGTCTTGCCTGAAGGAAGATCTTTTGTCTATAAGGAAAACACTCCCTACTATTGCAATCCACTCCCAAGATATGTTGACACAACATCCACAAACATTTACATCTCCCAAGCCTTCACTGCAAAGGCATGTGGCCAGCACCTTGAGCTCTTCATCTTTGACTTGATACCAAGAGATGAGAAGGAAAGGGAAAAGTATCTCGAAACCCTTGAAATCTACACCGAATTGCTTTCCCCTTACTTTATAGTGAATAAAAACACCTCTCTTGATGACTGGGAAAAGCACTATGCATTGTATAAGAAATACTGCAAAAGGGTTGATAAGGAAGGTGAAGAGAAAGTCCTGAATGAACTTGAAGATAAATTGAAGTCATATACAGATGAGGAATGCGATGAATACTGCATGCACTGGGGAATCAAGAACTATATCTACAACAAGAAGCACTTCAAAAACATTGAGCTTGGAAAATTCGAAGATGGCGAGTTCCCTATAGGATACAATACTGAAGGCATCCTTAGAACTGCATATGGTGACAGCTGGATGTACATTCCAGTTTATGAAGAGCAAGTATCACACAATGGGCTTAAGAATGAAATTCCATTTGAGGAATACACCAAACGCTATGTCGGCAAGATCAACCGTGAGAAAGTGTTTAGAAAATACAAGAAGAATAAAAGGAACAATGCTGAAGTCTACTATAACCGTAGAAAAGTGGATATGCTAGTTGCAAAGGCAAAAGTGAAGGTTGAATCCAGACATGTCATTGAAAAATTGGAAGGAAAAGAAGATTACTTGCGCGAATTATTGGAAAATAAAGATTATAACGCTTTGAATGATGAATTCAAGGAATACATCAAACTGCAATCCATTGCAGATGTCAGAAGATACAACATCAAGGTTCCTATTTCAGACAAGAATCTTGCAACAGCATTGTTCAGCTTGATTGAACAGGGCCAATACTACAATGTCAACAAGTTCCTAAGCGTTAGAAAAGCAGAAGATGAACCTCTTGGTGAGGAATTCGATAAGATTGAAGAAATCTGCGATATTGCAAGAGAATTGTCAATAGCCAGATATGACAAGAAGGATGATGAATTGGTTCAATCATTGATTGCCAAATATGAAGAGGAATATCCTGATTTGATTGACATCTATAGGGCAAAAATCTGGCTTATGGAAAGCAATGCAGAAACTGCTGAAGATTACAAATCAATTGACAATCTATGTGATGAGGCATTAAGCTTATATCCATTTGATGGAGAGATAATGGCTACTCAAGCAAAGGCAAAGTCAGAACTTGGTGAAGATGATAAGGCAATGGAATTATATAAGAAATCCGTTGACAATACCAGAAACGGTTTGATTTGGCAAAAGGTAGAGGATGAATGCGGATATAGCCGTATGGACATTGAACGTGAGTTAATTAAGGAATTAAGTGGAGAAGACTGATTAAAGGGGATAAATAATGAAAACAAAACAGGAAATTCAATTAGAATTGCTTCAAGAAGTCGATGAAATTTGCTCACAGAACAATTTGAAGTACATATTTGCTGGAATTAGTGCCTTAAACGCTTACCTTAATCATACAATCAAAAAAGACAATAGGATTGTCAGCCTTGCTATGACACAAGGGGATATCGATCGCTTTTGTGAGATTGTGGAAAAGGAAAACAGAAAAGACCGTTATATTGAAGGGATATTCAATAATCCAAATTATCTTCCATTATATGTAACATATGGAAACGAGAATACAGCAGAATTCCATATGATTGCCAGAAATAAGAACAAGCACCATGGAATCAATATTCGTATCTATCCTATCCGTAAAACCGTAGCTCTCGACGGAAAAAGAATTATAGGATACACTCCAAGATTGTCAAAGGAGAAAAAAGCTCGTGAATTCATGAATAAGACCATTGAAAACAGGAAATTCTGGTTTGTAAAAGGTGGACTTAAGGCAATTAACGGAGCTTATGAACTCACTGGCGGATCAAAACGCTACTATAACAAGTTAAAAAGCAACACATTCATTGATAAATGGGAAGATATCCAAAATTATTCAAGAGTCGCTTTCATCAATAGAGGAATTGAAGCCAATACCCTAAAGGAAATTGGAAGACTTGAATTTGATGGAATAAGCCTATGCGTTCCAAAGGATATAGATGCATACTTCAGCGAAGTCTATGGGGAAGATTTCAAGGAAAGGAAAATCATACCTAAAGGACAGAATATGCGTGTTATTCTAGATACAGAAGTGAGTTATAAGGAAATAATGGGAGAAGTTGGAGATATCATTAAAGAGGCTAAAGCCACCCGTGAAGAAGTCATGTGGGGAAGATTGAAAGCATATAACGAAAAGATAGCAATTGACAATGTTTGGAAATTGGTTCAAATGACCGATAGACAAATATTTTTACAGGACATGTTTAAGGAAAAAACTGATGAATTGTTGAAATATGACTTAAACAATGAACTAGAACTTGAAGAGCTCTATGAAGAGTTAAGTCCAGCCATTGCTAATCTCAGAACATATTCCAAAGTAGGAATGACATTTTCAATAGACCCTAAAACAGACGATTTGATAGAAAGAGTCTTGATAAAAAGAGGGGAACAGAAATTGGTTGATGAAATAAAAAGAATAGAGAAGAAAGAATATTTTGTTGAATAGAAAAAAATAAAAAAAATTAATTTAAAAATAGGATTAATCTTTAAACAATTTAGACCAATCCTCTATTTTTTCAAATCCTACACCATAATGCATATGCTCTGCAGATGGAATATAGAAGAATGAAAAGATTCTTTTGTTTTCACTTAAGAGATCTTCACAAAGGGAAGACAATGTTTCCTTGGAAAATCCTTTTCCTCTGTAAGCAGGAGCGGTAATTACACCACCAATAACAGCCAATTCAGGAAGCTCTGCATATGTTCCTGCATGACAGATGATGTCATTGGTTTCCTCATCACGCAAAACAAAATTACGGCCGAAATTCTCTTCTTTTCTTTGGGTGTATTGCTCATACAATGAATCGTAACCGTAAGGCTTTCCGATTCCTTCATCGTCTGCAACTATCTTAACGATTTCAGCAAGCTCTTCCATAGGGGCAGAGTATGCCTTAGGATTAGGAGGATATTTCAATTCCATAAGTTCTCCGACAGTGCCTGTTTCCTGTTCATATCCTGGAAGGAATGGCTTGAGCCTATCAATGATTGGCTTGATTGCAAATAGAACATGAGTGTCCTTTTCCTTGATGAAATCAGCTATTTCCTCTAAAATAAGGTTCTCTTCTCTGCTGTATATCTGGATACCTCCAAAGTATTCACTGATTATAGCACAAATGGAGCCCTCTTTACTGTATTGAATCCAGACATCAAAATTCTCATCATCAAGTCCGAATTTCTTTAAGTCAATGAAAATATATAAGCATTTTCCGTAATCTTCTCCAATATAGTCAAAAACTGTTTCTATATCTTGGTCTTTGCATTGAATAATCATTTTAAAACACCACCACTAAATTAATATTTGTTTTTTTTATTGAATAAAATTTTATTTAATGATAACCTGAAAAATCCTTAATAATAGGTATTCTATTAATTATTAGCACAACAATCCAACTGATGAAGAACACTCCCAAACTCAATAAAACAATTAACAATGCTGTTTCGGTTCCTGTCAATATTAATTGAGGTGCTATAATTATAAGAGGTTCAATCAATGTATGATGGAATAAATACATACCATAACTAGCTTTGCTTACAGACTTATTGAATGATAGAATTGTTTTATTTTCTAAAAATTTCTTAACTTTAGAAAAGACACCTGAAGAGGATTGATATAGATATTTAAATAAAATAAAGAATGCCATTGATCTAAGCATTTCAATAAATCCCAAATCCAAGTAAGAAAATACAATTGATGATTTTGCAGCTTCATAATTACATAATAAATGGTATGGAACTAATCCTAAATGGCCACTTATTTTCAAAATAGTCAATAAAATAACTATTAAAAAAGCAAAACCTACAATTTTGTTATTGTCATATTTGAATGATTTTACTGAAAGATAATATCCTATCACAATATAAGCTAAAGGACCAACAAAGAAGTTTAAGTTAATAAAGTGAGTAATATTGAAATAATATGTAATTTGATAGAATAAAGAACCAATAAGACAAATTGCAACAAAATATTCAATCTCTTTTATATTGGAATTTTGAATAAATTTATCTATAATAGGTATGGATAAATATACAGCCGCAATCATCCAAAAATACCAATTATAACAAAAAGGCACATACTGGAAAAAATTATACAATCCTTCAAAACCAACCAAAGCATTGGCCAATATTGCTAGAATAACCACATACAATATCATGTAAAAAATGAAAGGATAAGTCAATCTAGGGAATCTTTTTTTAAGAAACTCCTTGATTGTCATTGGCCTATTGAGTAATAGAGCTCCGCTTAACATTAAGAAAATAGGAACAGCGAACCTAGTTATTTCTATAAAGCTATAAATGTTAATTCCTAAAACAGCGGCATTAGGCCATCTTTGAAAAACATGAGTTGAAATAATGCCTAAAATAGCTAAAGTTCTTAATGTATCATAATAATTAATTCTTTCCTTATACATATTACCACTTGCATTGAATTAAAAAAATATGAATCTTCATTAAATAATATTTAATGCTCTTTTATCCAATCATAAACTCTCTTGGAATTATTTTTATCAACAT
>JAZNRM010000320.1:0-3110 GCA_045590695.1 Methanobrevibacter sp. | reverse complement strand
TATTCAATTTAATTTCATTATGTGTAAATTTTAATTATGGGAGGTTATTTTTTGTTAGATAAACAGAAAATACTTAAATTTTTAGGATATAAACTTGTCCGTTTTGCTATATTATTGGTTGTTGTAATATTGTTAAGTTTTATATTAATTGATATGTCTCCTATAAATCCAGTAAACGCTTATATTTCCAATATGGTTGTCAGTCCTGAAAAAGTTGCTCAATTGGAAGCTTATTGGGGTGTAAATCAACCGATCACTGAAAAACTATTGAATTGGTTAGGAAATATTATCGTTGGTGATTTTGGAACTTCCTTAATTTATAGAACTCCAGTATTGCATGTTATAGGTGAAAAGTTCACAGCATCCCTTATATTGATGTTAACCTCTTGGGTTATTTCTGGTGTATTGGGTTTTGCTTTAGGTGTTCTTGCAGGATTCAGAAGAGACACTTGGATTGATAAGGCAGTGAAAGTCTACTGTTACATATTGCAATCTGCTCCAACATTCTGGATTGCATTACTTGTTGTAATGGTATTCAGTGTTTATTTAGGATTATTCCCTGTAAGTGGTGGAGTTCCTATTGGTGCCTTGAGTCAGGATGTATCGTTCTGGGATTGGCTTAGACATTTGATCTTGCCAGCATTCACTTTAAGTATTTTAGGTGTTGCATCAATTGCATTATACACTCGTGACAAGCTTATTGAAGTCATGTCAAGTGATTACTTCCTTTTTGCTAAAGCAAGAGGTGAAGATGGCTGGACTTTAATAAAAAGACATGGTATAAGAAACATTCTTTTACCTGCTATCACATTGCAATTCTTATCTTTCAGTGAATTGTTTGGTGGAACCGTTCTTGTTGAACAGGTATTCATGTATCCGGGAATTGGTCAGGCAGCAGTTTCTGCAGGTTTAAGAAGTGATGTTCCATTGTTATTGGGTATTGTTATCTTCAGTGCAATATTTGTATATGTAGGTAACTTAATAGCGGACGTCCTTTATAACTTCGTAGATCCAAGAATCAGAGAAGGTGAGGAAAATGGATGAGTCAGTGGGTAAAGTGAATAAATTTGATGTTTTAGGCAATATGAACTTAAGGACCAAAACACTGCTTGCAATAGGTTTATCCGCTTTCATTTTGATTTTGGTTGTTATTATAAGTTTCTTCATTGATCCTACAAGTATCACTACCAATTGGACCGCTATGAATCAACCTCCTTCCTTAGAACATTGGTTCGGTACTGATTGGTTGGGTAGAGATATGTTCACCCGTACCCTAAAGGGTTTAGGATTAAGTGTTCAAGTTGGATTCTTTGCTTCTATTTTAAGTAGTATTATTGCAGTTGCTTTAGCATTTTTATCCAGTTTCAATAAGCATTTGGATAGCTTTGTTTCATGGTTGATAGATGTATTCCTATCCATCCCACATATCTTGCTTATTATTCTTATTTCCATTGCTTTAGGTGGAGGTGCTTTTGGTGTAATAATGGGTGTTGCATTCACTCACTGGACATCTCTTGCAAGAGTGCTTAGAGCTGAAATTAAACGGATTAAAACTTCTGAATTCGTTACAATTTCAGAAAAATTAGGGCAATCAAAATTATGGATTGCAAGAAAACAGATCTTGCCTTTGGTTATCACTCAAATAATCGTAGGTACAATCTTGATTTTCCCTCATGCAATTATGCACGAAGCAAGTGTAACCTTCTTAGGTTTCGGTTTATCTCCGCATGAACCTGCTATCGGTATTATCTTGTCTGAGTCCATGAAATACCTTGCAACTGGAAACTGGTGGTTAGCTTTATTCCCTGGTTTGGCATTATTGATTCTTGTATTGTTATTTGATATTGCAGGAGAAAACATTAAGAAAATGCTAGATCCAACTAGTGCAAATGATTAGGTGATAATATGAGTGATTTAATTAATGTTTCAAATATTTCCATTTCATTTACCCAATATGTAAAAGGATTGAATCAAAGAGAGCTTAAGGTTATCACTGATTTGACCTTGGATATTAAGGAAGGGGAAATTGTAGCTGTTTTAGGTTCAAGTGGATCTGGAAAGAGTTTGCTTGCTCATGCAATACTTGGTATCTTGCCTCACAATGCTAATTTATCCGGTAATATGGTCTATAAAGGGAATGTTTTAACAGAGGAACTCAAAAAGGAATTGCGTGGTCATGAAATTGCATTGATTCCTCAATCTGTTAACTTCTTGGATCCTTTGATGAAGGTTTCAGATCAAGTTATTGGTGAATGTGAGAATGAAGCTGAGGAAAAGGAAAAGAGAGCTAAGCAAAGAGCCATTTTTGAGAAGTATGGATTGTCTGAGGAAGTGGATGACATGTATCCTTTCCAATTGTCTGGTGGTATGGCAAGAAGGGTTCTTGTATCAACCGCTTTGCTTTCAAATCCTAAGCTTGTAATTGCTGATGAGCCTACTCCTGGTTTGGATGAAAAGTCTGTAGAGGAAACCTTGAATCATTTAAGGCAGATGTCTGCAGACAATGTAGGTGTTTTGCTTATTACTCACGATATCGATGCTGCTTTAAAGGTTGCTAACAGAATAGCTATCTTCTATTCCGGTTATGTGATTGAAGTCGCAAATGCATCTGATTTCAGCGGCGAAGGTGAGAACTTGCTCCACCCGTATACTAAATCCCTTTTCAAGGCATTGCCTCATAACGGATTTGAACTTACAAAAGGACATCAACCATTGCATGGTGAGATTCCAGTAGGCTGTCCATATTATGACCGTTGTCCTCATAAATTGGAGAAATGTGATAAGGAAAGACCATTTTTATTCCCTATTGATGAAAATAAAAGGGTCAGATGTTATAAATATGAGGAGTAGATCTTATGGAATTAACTGGTAGAAATATCTCATTCAAATACAGTTCCAGCTCTAGACAAATATTAAAAGATGTTGATATAACCATTGACAATAAGAAGATTTTAGGTTTGTTTGGAGACAGTGGGAGCGGTAAGTCAAGCTTATGTAAAATCCTTGCAGGGCATATCAACAGATATGAAGGTGAGGTAAAGATTGATGGACAAGATATTCCTAAAAAGGGTTACGATCCTGTTCAATTGATTTACCAACACCCTGAAAAG
>JAZNRM010000319.1:0-6801 GCA_045590695.1 Methanobrevibacter sp. | reverse complement strand
TGGTGTAAAGGACTAAATGATGGTTGTTTGAGTTTTTAGTGTTTAAAAAATGATAAAATAAAAATAAAAATTTAATTTTAAAAACACATTGATTAAAGGATGTAAACTATGTAATTTATAAAATCTAAATATTTATGAGATGTTTCTTTTTTAAGAAATTGCACGATAATATTCATAAATCTTTAGTAATTTTTATCCTATATGGTTACATCCTTTAATAAACAATGGGTTTGGTTTCATTTGTTTAATTATACCCAGCTTAACATTTCTGGGCTTGGAGCTGCGCTAACAGCTAAAATAGATAAAAGTAATACTGTAAGAACTACAAATATTACCATGCAATCTTTAAAATCAATTCTAAGGTTGTGGAAGTTCATAGGATCCATAATACTGGTTTTTCTTCTTAAGTCACAATTATTGTTAGTATGTTTTATCATTTTTTCACCTCATTTTTAATTTAAGTTTTCTTATAAATTTTCTCTCTGTACTATTACTAAGTTCTAAAGCATATATAAAAAAAGAGAAAGAGAGCATTTGAAAACTAATATGGGGTTTGATTTCAAGTCTATGTGATTAAGCATTAAAATCTATTTTTAAGCCTGTTTTTTCAAGGAGTTTATATAATATTAAAATTAAATAATAAATTGTTAAAATTAACATTGGTGCATAGCTATGGAGAATAATGAATCAAAACAAGATAAATATGATTATTTTGATGTCACTGCAGACATTGGATTTCATGCCTATGGGAAATCCCTAAACGAGGCATACGAAAATGCAGGACTCGCTATGTTCAATGTTATAACAGATATAAACAAGGTAAAAAAAGATGAATCCAGAGAATTTGAAATAGTCTCAGAGGACTTGGTTTCTCTTTTATACGATTATTTAGAAGAGCTCTTATTCTTGCAGGATACAGAGTTCCTCTTCTTTTCTGATTTTAAAGTGAATATTGAAAAAATAGTGGATAGCGAATCTTCCAATCTGGAAAATTATAAATTGACTTGTTTTGCTTGCGGTGAAGAAATAGATTGGAACGTTCATAGCCCAAAATCTGAAGTTAAGGCCATCACTTTTCATAAAATGTGTGTAAAAGAAGATGATGGTGTCTTTAAGCTTAGAGCTATTTTGGATTTATAATAGAATAATAATAAAATTATAATAAAATTATAATTGAATAATAATAAAAAAAAGTGGGATATTAAATCTAAAGGTTACAGCGTTTAATATCCTCAGGTGAAAATCTTAAAATGATTTCTCTTGAATTTCCCCTAACTCCTTTTCCAGTGAACTTAGTGTCCACCAATCTTAAGAATTCAAGTTTTTCAAGAGTCCTGTTGAATGTAGCATAACTAACTCCTGCCTCTTCCTTAAACTGTTTAGACAAATCACCAGCAGTCAATATTTCATCACTATCAACAACTGCCCTTAGCAAAGTCCTTTCAATGTCATTTAAGGAATTTATGGTTTCCATCAGATTAATGGAACCTTGTTTGGATACTGCTTCTTCAACATGCTCTAAAGTAATGGATCTGCTTGCATTTGCTTCTGCAATATTACCACATACTCTAAGAAGATCAATTCCAACCCTTAAATCTCCCACTTCAATGGTGTGATTAGCTATCTCTTCAATGATTTCGTCTGAAATCACTCCATGATAGAATCCAGCTCTAGCCCTGTCTTGAAGAATGCTGAATATTTCAGAATAGGTGTATGGCTGGAATGTAATGTCTTGAGGAATGAATACAGTGTTTACATTCTTATCGAGAGCATATCTGAATTCCAAATCTGAAAGAATTGCAAAAATACCTGTCCTTACTCCTTCAAATTCCTCATAAGCCCTTAAAATATCATAAAATATTTTATTTGCATGTTGTGTTTGGAATAAGTAATTAACATCATCAAAAGCAACAACCAATGCTTTATTGTCAGCAGAAAGCTTGTTCATGACCTTTTCATACACTCTTGAAAAAGGAACTCCAGTTTCTGGAGGTTGATGTCCAAATAATTTTTTATGAATTTGAGAAAAGATTCCAAAACGTGTTGTGTGCAATTGGCAATTAATGTAACAGCAAACCACCTTGTCAGTGGTGTGTTCAACCAATTCAAAAACCTTTTTAAGCGCTGTTGTTTTCCCTGTAGCGCATGATCCCATAATCACTGAATTGGTAGGGCGTCCACCTTGAATGGCTGGCCTAATGCACATAGCCATTCCTTCCATTTGACTGTCCCTAAAATTAAAGTTTTCAGGCATATAATCAGGATTAAATGCATTTATGTTTTGGAATAATGTTTCATCTCCCATCAAAATATCTTCTATCGCCATATAGTTTATTATATGTTAACTTATATAAAAAAGTTCTTTAATTTTGAATAATGACATACAAATTTTAATAAAAAAAGAAAATTCATAAAAATTATTGAAAAAAGAGAATAAGGGAATAAAAGAATAAAATAAGAAAATAAGGAAAATGAAAAAGAAAAATAAAAAGTGAGAAAAATGATTACTTGTCAATATCAACCAAATTAATCACTTTTACATCAGTGTTTTCCTTTATCCAAGCAAGCAACCTTTCTGCAAAGATTAGCTTTTTGGTTTTAATCTCATCTGCAGGACCTGTTGGCCCTTCAATGTTAGGTCTTGAATATTTGGTTACAGTTGTTCCAAAATCCATTCCTGCAAGAACCATTTCTTTACATCCTAATGCAAGAGTGAAAAACATTGCCCTATCACCATCAGTAAATCCGCCAAAGTTGTATAAATGGCCTATAGGCTTGGATTGGGTGGTTCCAAGAATCTTATCAAAACGGGTAGTGTAGGTATTAATAAGCTCTTCATTGTCTCCATGAGCATGGATTACAAAATAAGACCCTAATGAATTTGCAGCCAATAAATCCTCCATCTTGCCGTCTAAGTCAGTAGCAACAATGTCTGGAACAAGATCATCTTCAAGCATTGCAGTTGTAGCACCATCTGCAGAAACAATAAGGTAATCATTCAAGTCATAATTTTCCTTTACATATTTAATATGCTTCTTTATGGAAGGGCCAGCACCAACAACAATGAATTTTGAAGTGTTCTTTTTCTCCATGATTTCATCAAAGAATTGCTCAATGGTCAAGCAACCTTTTTCATCAAGAATCTTATCTAACAATGCTGCAGTATTCTCATCACCTTCTCTTGAAAATCCGAGAGTATCAAGGATTTCCTTATACCATCCTTCCCATTCATTAAAATCCATATTTACACCTTATAATTAATGCCTTAATAATTAATGATTATGATTATAATTTAAAAATTAAAATTCCCAATCCTCTAAATTACTGATTTTACCACCAAAACTTACACTTAAAGGAGTCAAACTAGGTCTTCTTTCAACCAAAAGACAATATCCATCTGTTCCCTCTTCATAATCTTCAACCAATTGAGGAACATTCATGACTGTATCGTTTCCATCATCATCCACTCTTTCAAGAATATTAAAATCAAGCATCCTATCTGCAAGAGTTGTTATCTTAATCTTGTCAGATGATGGCTTGGATGGAATATTCAAGTTAAATAGATCAACTCCCTCTGGAAGACCTTCATCCAACACTTTCTTAACCACTTTAGCAAGAATCTCTTGAGCAAAGCTATAATCTGTATCAACGTACCAATTGCCCTCTTCATCCTGCTTGAAGCAATCGTCATCCAAGAACAATGAGCATGCAATAGCTGGCACTCCAAGACCAACAGCTTCAAGTGCTGCACAGACAGTTCCAGATGTGGTAATCTGTAATCTGCTGATGTTTATTCCGGGATTGATTCCAGTTACAACAAGGTCTGGCTTTTCATCACAAACATAATTAACACCTACATTAACTGAATCCGCTGGAGTTCCAGACAATCCATAAGCTTCGCTACCATCAGCCAATTCATACTTGTCCAAATACATGTGTTTCATTATATTGACTTTACGGCCTACAGCGCTATTGTTTTCCTGAGGGGCTACAACAACAGTATTTGCAATGCCCTCAAGCGCTTGCTTTGTAGCTAAAATACCTGGACCAAGAACACCATCATCATTGGATATTAAAATAGTTTTCATAAAAAGCCTCTTAGAATTTTTTTAAAGAATAATTTTTCTTGATAATATTATATTTTTAATAATACTTATAAATTCTTAAATGATTTCATGAAAAATGGAAAATAAAATAAAAAAAATAGAATGAAAAAATAGAAAAAATGAAAAATAAAAAAGAAAAATTAAGAATTCTTAAAGAAGTCAAAAACTTTAGAAATCCTATTTATTGAAGGCATTGCAATGTTTTTAACAAATTTAATCTGATAATTGAATCCAAATAGTTCAAATTCAGACTTTACAGTATCCAATTCATTTGGAATATCCAATGACTGAGGACATAATCTCTTGCATCTGCCACAATGATTGCAAAGACCTGCGCTTGCTTGCTTATTGGCCACTCCTCCAACAACCATATAATAATTCATCATGGCATTGGAAATAGGCCCAATTCCTTTCTTATTAAATAAATATTTTTCATTGTAAATTTTAAAGCAATCTGGAATGTTTACTCCTTTAGGACAAGGCAAGCAATAGCCGCAACCGGTACAATTGATCTTCATCATTGAGTCAAAAATATCCTGTGCCTGCTTCAATACATCCTTTTCATCTTCAGACAATGAATCGATTTCAACTCTGCCTGCAATTGCCATGTTTTCCTTGATCTGATCAAGAGAGCCCATACCAGATAGAACACATGTGATTTCCTTTTGATTCAAGATCCAGCTAAAAGCCCAATCAACAGCAGACCTGTTGGAATCAACACTATCGAATAGGTTTTGAACCTTTTCAGGCAATTCCCCTGCAAGGATTCCTCCTTTTAAAGGCTCCATGACAAACACTGCAATATCCTTTTCATAAGCATATTGAATTCCACGAATTCCTGCCTGAGCATTGACATCTGAATAGTTGTACTGGACAAGAACCATATCCCAATCAAAATCATCAAGCAATGTCTTGAACTCATTAGGAGATCCATGATAGGAAAATCCCATATTCCTTATCTTTCCATCCGCTCTTGCCTTTTCCAAAAACTCATACAATCCCAAGTCCTTAAGTCTCATTACACTTGACAAGTCAACATTATGAACAAAATAATAGTCAATTGAATCTGTTTTAAGCTTTCTTAACTGCTCATTTAAAAATGCATCCATATCCTCTCTGGACCTTACCATCCATGAAGGCAATTTAGTGGATAACTTTACTCTGTCCCTATACTTAACTCCTTCAGAATCTGTGAGACTTAAGATATCCCCTAAAAATGTTTCGCTTTCTCCACCATGATAGGCATAAGCGGTATCAATGAAATTCACTCCATTTTCAATTGCATATAGAATGTATTCCTTTGAGACTTCCTTATCAATTGAATTGTTCTTTGTGGCAAGCCTCATTGCTCCAAGCCCAAGTGGAAACAATTCATCCCCATTTCTTTTTACAATTCTTTTATTCATTTTATCACATAAACAATTAGAAACTTGACAAGCTAATACAAAGATTGCTTAATTTTTAGGCCTTAATTTTAAAATAACAAGCTCAGAATCGGTTCCCCATCTAAACGGATAATCCATAGAACCTACACCAGTTGTAACATGCAAATACTTATCTTTTCCACCAATATTCTTTTTAAACAAGCCCATATTATACATGATTAAATTTCCTATCCAAACAACTGGATAAAACTGTCCTCCATGGGTATGGCCGGACAATTGGATATCAAAGCCTAATCTTGAAAATTCCTCCCAATTTTGAGGAACATGGTAATTGATGACATTGACTTTAGCGCCATCAACAAAGGACAATAATTCATCTGCACTTACAGTTTCAATTTCATCAAAGCTGTAAGTCAATCCAAAGATGTTCAAATCCTTGAATGACATTCCTTCATTGTCCAATATAATAATTCCTGCTTTCTTGCATGCATTGTAAACATTTTCAATTCCAGGATAAAAATCATGGTTTCCTTGAGTGAATACAATAGGAATATTCACATCTTTCAAAGGAAGAAAATCATCCTCTTCAACAATGCATGATCCATCAGCAAGGTCTCCAGAAATGATGGCCAAATCGCATCTATCTTCTATTTCCTTCATCTTATTCGCTAAATCCAAAATATGCTTCTTATGCCTAATGGAACCATAATGAACATCTGAAAGATGAAGAATGTTTATATTTTGGTTAATATTGTCCAATTCAATGGTTTTCTCATGAACTATTATCTTATGAGCATGCCAATAGCTATAGACTGTTACTATAGGAACCAAGAGAAGCAAGAGAACAATAACGTAAAATGGAAGTTCCATGAAAGCTCCAAGAGCATAAATCAGAACGATATCAAAGAAGAAAAACAAGGACATCCAAAACCAAATTCCAGATATTCCATCCAGAAGACGTGTGATGAATCTTGATTTTCTCTCTTCAAAGAGCATAGGAACAGTGTTCAGTATAATGAACAATGCAGTCAAGAAGAATATGTACAAGTCATCTAATCCGCCGAACAACAAAAACAGGTATTTCATAAGGAAAAACTCAAATATTGCAATTAGTGGAGTGGAAAACAATACCCTTCTTGTTCTAAAGCTCATAAGAAAACCTCTATTTATATTCTTTATAAAGTCATTTATAAAAATTACCGTGAATAACTTAAGTAATTTTGAGAGAAATGAAGTGCAAAAAACTAAAGAAAAAAATAAGAAAATAAAGTGCCGGCACAATATTTAAAAAGTATAAATAATAATACAAA